>JABIWM010000007.1 GCA_018701255.1 Alphaproteobacteria bacterium
TGGTTTCCAGAAGACATCAGATCAACAATGGATGTGCGCTGCATGTATTTTGCTCAAGCTTTTAAACGCTAATATTACTAACCTCACCATGCCTAGATTTTCATCTAAATTGCAAGGCGAATTTTCATTAAAACCCGTCGGTTTTGAATGCTTTAACAGGGGGTAAGAATATTCTGACTTGCCAAAAAATTGACAATGTTCTGTTTATGGTTTATTTAAAGACAATAATTATGGGTCAAATCATGTCTATTTCAAATCATCCACCGCTGAAAGCTAGTCAGGTTGCTGACTATTTTTTGCGGAAAATTGATTATAGCGCTGGTGATAGTATTACTAATCTAAAACTGCAAAAACTGTGTTATTTTTCGCAAGCGTATTCGTTATATTTGAAACATCGTATCTTATTCGAAGATAAAATAGAGGCATGGGCGCATGGCCCTGTTGTTCCAAATGTCTATAGACAGTTTAAGAAATACAAATGGACAAGTATCGATACGGTCGCTGAAATAAGCAATGGCAGCCGAATTGACCCTGCCAATCAAGATGCCTTTCATATCTTAGAACAGGTATGGCGCTCCCATGGCCAGAAATCAGCAAGAGCGCTTGAGCACGAAACCCATAAAGATGCTCCTTGGATTGATGCATATGGTGACAGATCACCCGGTCAGGCATGTAACGAAGAAATAACCCCCACCGCCATTAAAGATTTTTATAAGAAGCAAAGTATTGGACGCATAGCATGGCAAGAGAATGCTGATGTCCGCCAAGACCATCACATTTGATTTTAATTTCTGGAAACATAAAAGGCCATTCGGAAAACCTTCAGACGCCGAATTTCAGAGAATTAAAGGGAAATGCAGCCATTATAGCAAAATGGGCTATGACGCCTTCATGACGGGGAGTGCAAACCCGAAACATTGGACAGATTACGATAGCCGGCAGAACTATCTGAGGATGTTGCAGATAGTCCAGTGTATCGTTTTAAAATAAACCAGAAAATAAGAGTTTTCGCCGTTTTAAATGAGATTACAGAAAATAATGTCACCGCATTCATTCTCTGGATTGATCCTAGCCATAAGTCGGGATAGGTTGTTTGAAACAGGACACGTTATGCGCCATATCAACAGCCTTACCAACACTACCGTCAAAGCTTTGCGCGCCTTGCATGAGCGTAAATATCGCCGGCAATCCGGGCTTTTCCTTGCTGAAGGCATGCGGATTGTGATGGAAGCTCTTGATCTGGGGTGGACACCAAAGCATCTGGCGTTTCTTGATGGCCGGCAGGATGATCCGCTTGTTGCGCCATTGATTGCTGCCGCAGAAAACGCATCAGCCGAATGTCTGGCGGTGAGCCATGACGTGCTAGCCAAGATCAGCCGCAAAGATAACCCGCAAGCCGTGGTAGCCAGTTTTAATGAAACATGGACAGAGCTGGATCAGATCATATCTGGCCGTGGGGTCTGGGTGGCGCTGGACAGGGTGCGCGACCCGGGTAATCTGGGGACAATCATGCGTAGCATTGATGCCGCCGGTGTTGATGGCGTGATACTTATCGGAGATTGTACAGACGGGTTTTCGGTTGAGGCGGTTCGCGCTTCCATGGGAGCGTGTTTTAATATCAAACTGGCTGAATGCAGTGAGGCTGAGTTCCTTGCCGGCATTCCGTCATGGCAAGGCCAGTTGATCGGTACATCGCTTGCCGCATCGGTGGATTACCGGCAGGCAAACTGGTCATCGCCTTTAATCATCATGATGGGGAATGAGCAGGCCGGGTTGACCGATGCCTTGACGGCGGCGGCAAAACAGCTGATCCGGATGCCCATGCTGGGGCGGTCTGATTCGCTTAATCTGGCGGTTGCAACCGGCATTTCGCTTTATGAATATGTCCGTCACGCGCATCCGGAACACAAATAGCGGATTAATCCTGTCCCGCCTGCCAGCGGGCAAAATTAGCCTGCCCGATTTGTCTTGGTTCTGAAAAATCAGCGGTTGTTGATGCTGGCCGCGTTTCCGCAATGGCCAGCTCACCCGATGTAACCATGCCGCCCTTGCCGCGCATTACATCTGCCATAATATGATGCAAGGACAGAAAGCTGGCGCGGATGGCATAGGACGTTAACACCATAAATAACGGCTGATCAGAAAGAATAGACCGGATCGTGGTTAGCAGATCAAGGATATCATCTTCCATCCGCCATATCTCACCCTTGACGCCGCGTCCATATTTTGGCGGATCAAGAATGATGCCATCATATTGCTTGCCACGGCGAGCTTCTCTGGCCACAAACCGGCGCACGTCTTCGGTGATAAAACGGATGGGGGCATCCTGCATCTGGGCAATATCGCGATTGGCGAATGCCTGTGCGATGGCTTTTTTGGACGAATCGACATGGGTGACTTCGGCACCGGCGCGGGCGGCATGCAGGCTGGCAACGCCGGTATAGGCAAACAGATTGAGGATATTGGGTCGGGTTTGCGTGGCGGCGGCGCGTGTTCTGATGCGCTGATCACACCATTGCCAGTGACTGGATTGTTCGGGAAAGAAACCAAAATGCCGAAACGGGGTCGGCATGGCGTTAAACTTCACCCCTTCATAGGATATAGTCCATTCATCCGGTAGCGCCGGATCAAGTTCCCATTTGCCGCCATCATCCTGATCGCGTGAGCCGGTAATAAACACGCCAGCCGGTTTCTGCCATTCTTCATCGCTAAGGAAAGGCGCCCAGAACGCTTGCGGTTCCGGTCTGATAAAACGATATCCGCCAACGGATTCCAGCTTGCGGCCGTGTCCACTATCCAAAAGCTGATAGTCATGCCATCCTTGCGGAGTCAGAATATGCGGTGATTGTTGATGTGATGGTGTTTCTTGCATGATATCACCATAACGATATCCAAAAAAAAGCACCACCAAAAATGGTGGTGCAGTTGGGGAGGATCAATAAAAATGTTATCTCATAAAATAGTTAAAAAAGTGTTAACATTATGGATAAAA
>JABIWM010000040.1 GCA_018701255.1 Alphaproteobacteria bacterium
GCAAATGTCTGACCGGTGATAGGAATAGGGCTAGCCGGAAAGCGAAAGGATAATTGCGCCATGGCAGCGATAAACAGGCTACCAGCCAGCACTAATACGGCCTTTCGCAAAACACTGTTATTGGCAAAAACACCCGGCAAAATATGCTGGGATAACGTGGAATATGTCGCTGATGACATGATCATTTCCTTTCAATATTATTGTAAGCATTACATGTTAATACAGCCAAGCTAATGACAAGCCGCATCATTGTAAAGCCCAACAGACTATTGTCTAAGCTGCAACATACACTGATCAGTTTTTCTTGACCAACTCATACACTGCAGAATCCGATAATGTCAGTTTCCATTGTGGATCAAGAACAATTGTTGTGGTTTCTTCTTCCAGAACTGCCGGGCCTTCGATGTGATCACCGGCACCTAGTTTTGAGCCATCATAAATTGGCGTTTCGATTCTGGCACCATCACTACTAAACACAACTTGACGCGTTCCGGTTTTAGCACTGTCAGCACCACTTCCTTTGGCCTGTTTCATGCGCTCTGGACGATCAATTTTACCAATAATCGTACTTTCCACATTCACCACTTCGATAGCGCTGTGGCGTTCCGAATACATATACAGCTCCTCATGGCGGGCATGGAATGCTTCTTCGAGGGATTTCAGCGATTCTGCGGTAATGTCAAAGGCATCAACCTCAACCGTGCATTCATGAACCTGTCCGGTATAACGCATATCAAGTGTTCGTGTGATATGGATATCTTTTTCCGTAAAGCCGTCTTTTGCTAGCTGATCATTGCCTTTATGTTCCAGCCCGTCAAAAAGCCCCTGCAGTTTATTTGCCACATTTTCACTATCCAGCCGGTACGGTGCTGGTGCCATAAAGTTATATTTGACGTCTGATATAATCTGGCCATAAGCACATAAACCTGATGCTAGTTTTGATATCAGAATTCGGTTGATACCAATCTCATTAGCAAGCGCCGTAATATGCGCACCAGTAGCACCACCCGCCCCCATCAGAACAAAATCGCGTGGATCATAACCACGTTCAACCGATACTCTGCGGATACCGTTAACCATGTTATTATTCACAATGGTAAACATGCCATAAGCGGCGCGTTCCAGCGTTAAATCCAATGGATCAGCAATTTTTGATTTGATGGCATTGCTGGCTTTATCCTGATCAAGTTCCAGACGGCCACCAACCAGTCCTTTGGGGCTGAGATAACCAAGAACAAGATTAGCATCTGTTGTTGTTGGTAACTCTCCGCCTTTACCATAACAAGCTGGCCCCGGTTCTGATCCGGCGGATTGTGGCCCCATTTGAAGCAGACCCATTTGATCAATCCAGCCAATTGAGCCACCGCCAGCACCAAGCGTTTCTACTTGAATCATTGGAATACCAATTCGGTAGCGTAAGAAATCAATGTTTTTGTTTAGATTGGCCTTACCTTCATGGGCAAGCGTGATATCAAACGAGGTGCCGCCCATATCAATTGTGATAATATTCTCATCTTTCCACGGTTCGGCTATGAATGTCGCCGCCTGTGGCGCGGATGCCGGCCCCGAATTAATCGCATAAACCGCTTGCTCTGCCACTGTCGAGCCTAATGCCAAACCACCATTTGACTGAAAAAACCGGACAGGCTTATCAGCGCCAAGTGATTGAAAATACGCATCAATAGCACCAACATATTTTTGCAAAATCGGCGCCAGATAAGCATTAACTAGCGCGGTTGATGTTCGAGTATATTCGCGCACCTGCGGGTATAGCTTACTGCCTACTGTCAGATGCACATCAGGTAGCATTTCACGAACAATTTCTGCCGCCCGCTGTTCATGTTCGGGATGCAGAACCGACCAGACAAATGAAACAACCACGGATTCAACTGCTTCTTTTTTGAACAGCTCACACGCCGCGCGCACATCATCTTCGTTCATTGGTATTCTAACTTCACCTGTTGAAATAACACGCTCATCAACACCTTTACGCAAATATCGCGGGCTTAACATAACCGCTGGCGGATAATGGGGATCATAGCGATAGCCATCTTCTTTATGGCCTAGTCTTATTTCAATCGAATCTTCGTGACCTCTGGTGCAGATCAGTCCGGTTTTTGCGCCGTTATGAGTGATTAGCGCGTTCAAACCAACCGTTGTTCCATTAATACATAAATCCGATTGTGAGACCAGTTCCGTAGCCGTAACACCGGCTCTTGCCTCAATTTCAGCAAGACCGTTTTTAATAGCTTCGGTCGGTTCATGCGGCGTTGATAACACCTTAAAGATTTGCACGTCACCATCCGGTTTAGACAGGATAAAATCCGTAAATGTGCCGCCGGCATCAATGCCTAGTCTGTATTTTTGCGCCATAATCTGTTCCCCTCTTAAACGTGCTTGGCACGTAAAGCTTGTGTGGCATCGGCATCAACTTGAAGGTTATCAAAGTCTGAAAACACGACACCGTAATCAAGCTCTGCTCCTTTTTTGCTGACCAATCCATTTTTAATATCTTGCAGGATTCTATCAATATCCCGCTCAAACGGATTACCGAATCCACCACCACCGGGATTCATGTTCGCGGCTTTCTGACCCGGTAAAATTTGCTCTATCACATTTTCCTTGATGATGGTTTCTTCACCATCGCGAGTGATACGCAACCGGCCAACTTTGGCTTCTACGAATTCCGATTTAGCACCACCAGCACCCATTGCCGGAATGCGCCGGCCTTCACCAAAGGTAATCATTGTCATAGGTTTGTCCAGGGGTTCTACTTCCCAGCATGTGCCTGACCCACCTCTGAACTTACCTGCACCGCCTGAATCTTCCATTAACGAATAGCGGTGAATAATAATCGGATATGAATATTCAAGCATTTCGATATCACCGGATGTTAATGCCCCGAAACAGCATTCAGGCCCCACGGCGTGCCAGCCATCCTGTTCAGCCGTGGCACCGGCACCAGAAATAATCGAAGCAAGAACCATGGTGACGTATTCTTCGTCATGACGGGTATCCCATCCGGCAATGTTACATCCATTGGCATGCCCCCATGATGCAGACACTTTATCAGGTGCCGCTTTTTCAAAGGCTAGACGCACGGCGTCTGTCAGTGTTTCCATTGGCGTTGTTGTACAATTCGCATGTGGTGCCGGTGATTTAGCGTTACATAGCGTGCCTTTTTCACCCATATCAACCGAAATACAACGATATAATCCTTCATTATATGGTGGCGGCAATTGCGCAAACATCATCAAGCCCAGATAAACCCCTGAATAGGAATTACCCTCATAAGAATTAATGAAATATGGGATTTGTGGTGGGCTATCAATCTTGATATGACAGTTATCATCCTTAATGGTTACTTCAGCGGTGATTTCCATATCACCAAATCCGTGACCTGCATCTTCAAGAATAGCCATCCCATTATATGTGCCATCTGGAACCTGTTTGATCATGGAACGCATATGGTTTTCCGCCATAGCCAGCAGTTCATCAATGCAATCCTGAACGACCTCTTTGCCATATTTATCAAGCAGCCCGATCAGATTGCGTGCACCAACCTTACAGGCACCGATCAATGCATTAAAGTCACCTTCCTGATCCCGTCTGGCTCGCATATTGGTAAATAGCATGTTGAGGATATCATCCCGCGGAACACCTTTATCCCAGATTTTAATAGGCGGTATCCGCAAACCCTCGGCATAGATTTCTGTTGCCGCCGGATTGTAACCAGCAGGAACAGGGCCACCAATATCTGTCAGATGGCCTTTACATACTGTCCAGAATACCAGCTCGCCTTTATAGAACACAGGATAATACATACAGGTATCAATAATATGTGAGCCCGCATAATCAGGATCATTATGCAGAACCAGATCACCTTCGCTAATCTGGCCTTCAAAGAATTTATCAACGGCTTTCATAGCCGGGATCAGTGAGCCCAGATGAATAGGAATATCCTGACCTTGTAAAATCATTTCCGGTTCATGATTAAACAAGGCGGTGGAATAATCATGAGCAAGATTAAACACGCTTGATCTAGCTGTTTTTTCAAGCGTCAGCGTCATTTCGCGCTGTGTTGTTTCCAGAACCCCGCGCACAACAGAAAGGGTAATGGGATCAATGTCTTTTCCGCTATAACTCATGATATATACTCCCTATTCATTTATAAAATTATGACATTGATGCCCGAAGCTGTTCAGTTGCTTTTTCATCAACCTGCCAGCCATAACCATCATCGACTGCGGCCATCACAACACCGTAGTCATCTCTGGCCATATCAAGCGAAATAATGTCATCCAGAACGTCATCAAGCACTTTCGCCGGCTCACGCTCAAGCGGATTACCAAATCCCCCACCAGAAGGAGAAAAATATGATACCACGTCACCTTCTTCGGTTCTTAAGCCAGAAAACTTGGAATATTCCTGACGAATATCTGATGGGTCTTTGATATTATAGATTTCCATTTTTCCAACTGAGCCAGACTTGCCGCCAAATGCACCCCATGGGGCATCCAGATGACGATCAGATTCATGTGTCATGAAACCCGGAGTAAGATATCGCTGTGATTTTACCACACCGGCACCACCGCGATATTTACCAGCACCCGGAGGCACATCGTTTCTGATTTCATAGCGGTCACAAATCAGTGGCAAATGCATGCCCAAATCTTCTAGCGGATTGTTTCTTGTATTCCGCATCAATTCTTCGACTGTATCAACACCGTCAGAGTTTGGACGACCACCGGTTGCCGCTTCGTTCACTTCGAGGAATACCCAGTAATCACCACTTGGGCGCACCCCTGAATAGGCAGCAAAAGACAGAGTAGCCGCGTTACCAGCTGTTGATTTTTCTGGAATAACCGGACTAAGCGCCTTAATCACCAAATCGGCCATACGCTGAATTTGACAGAAACGGGCTTCAGCAGCTGCCGGCGCAATCGGATTAAAGATTGATCCTTTTGGTGCTGTTACCTTAATCGGCCGGAATGATCCTTCGTTCTGTGGGACATATTCCTCTAGCGTGTAGGTATCAAGCAACATGGCGCGGAAAACGAAAAATGCCGCCACCATCGTTGATCCATCATAAGGCACGTTAAACGCTGTTGGAACCTGATCGGATGAACCGGTTAAATCAACCTCGACATCATCGCCTGTAATCCGGACACATACCTTAATAGGAAGCGTTTTATCTCTGTTACGGCCGTCATCATCCAGAAAACCTTCAGCAAAATATTCGCCATCAGGAATTTTTGCAATTTCCCGACGCATCAGCTTTTCTGTGTAGTCCATTAACTGGTTACATGATGCAATGACATCTTCTTTTCCATATTTATCAAGCAATTCTTCAAACCGGCGAACGCCAAGTTCAGCAGACGCTATCTGGGCCTCCAGGTCACCCATGACAAGTCCGGGAACTCTGGTATTGTCATGAATATATTTCCACATGGACTCAACGCGCTTGCCGCCTTCAAACAACTTGACCGCATCAAGCAGCATACCTTCTGCCCACATATCCGGAACATCAATAATAAGCCCCGGCGTCGCCGCGCCAATATCTACATGGTGTGCTGTATTAGCAGAAAAACCAACAAGCTCGCCTTTATAAAATACTGGCATTACCACCGCAATATCCGGTGAGTGCGAAGCGCCTTTATAAGGATGGTTATGCACCACACAATCGCCCGGCACCCAGTCTTCCAGAGGAATAGTTTCAGCAATCCCCCGCAAATAACCCGGCAGTGATCCGATATGCATCGGTGTTGAATCAGATTCGCAAAGCGTATTGAAATCAACATCAAATAGCCCCGCCCCCAAATCCTGACTTTCGCGGATAATGGATGAATAGCTCATACGGTAAAGGACATTACCCATCTGTTCAGCAATGGAATGCAAGGCACCACCGATGACTTGCAAGGTAATTGGATCAATTTCTCTAGTCATGTTCAGTCTCCATTCCCTAAATCAGTTTTTTTCAATCAGAATATCGCCAACTTCTAAAATAGTGGCTGTGTATTCTGGTGGAATAATTGTAGTTGAATTGTGCTGGGTGACGATAACCGGGCCACTAAGCGTATCACCGGCTTTAAGTTTACCCCGATCATAGCGCGGTGTTGAAACCGGCTTGTTATCTTCAAATACAGTATCTCTGTTATAGAGATGCGCATATTCCGGATTCTTGTTTCCGCCTTTTTCCAGTTTATTAAGCTGAAGTTTTTCAACATCGGCAGATGCAATCACCCGAACGGTAATAGCCTCGGTAATCTGATCTTTGAAGGCATGACCATATTGTTGCTTATGCACATCAAAGAAACTATCGATAACCTTTTGCACATTTTTGGTTGTCAGAGGCTCACTTGGCATTTTTGCCCGTAGCTCAAACCCCTGCCCCAGATATCGACATTCCATAATATATTCATATTGCCGGTTATCTTTGGGGACATTATCCTGATCAAGCTGTTTGTTTGCTTCTGATTTCAGGTCTTCTACAATTTCATTAATTTGTGCCAGATCACCATCTGTCGCCTGATTAAGTGGAATAAGAACAGACCGTGTATATTCATATTTAAGGTCTGATACCAGCAAGCCAAGCGCGGCGGTAATCCCCGGTTGTGACGGTGACACAATATTTTTAGCAGAAATCATTTCTGCCAGCGCAACCGCATGCAGAGGTCCAGCACCGCCAAAACCCATCAATGTAAATCCACGCGGATCGATGCCTTTGGCAACAGAATTAGAATTGATAGCAAGCGCCATATTGTTATTGATAATCTTCAATATACCTAGCGCGGCTTCTGTTACCGACATTCCCAATGGATCGGCGATATGTGTCTTGATTGCTTTTTCAGCAAGCTTAGGCTGGATGATAATATCCCCCCCAAGAAACTGTTCCTGATCTAGTCTTCCTAGCACGACTTGTGCATCGGTAACTGTTGGATGCTCACCGCCATTTCCATAACAGGCTGGCCCCGGAACGGCTCCAGCTGATTTTGGGCCAACGCGGAATGCGCCGCCTTCATCAACATAGGCAATAGAACCACCGCCCGCGCCAATGGCATCAATATCAAGCATTGGTACCAGCACTGGCAGGCTTGCGACTTCTGTGTCACGTGGGTTTTTGATGCGTAACTCACCATCCTGAATAACAGAAATATCCGCAGATGTGCCGCCAATATCAATGGTAATAATATTGGAAATCTGGCTTTGCTCACCTGTTGAGCGAGCGCCTATAACGCCGCCAGCAGGCCCCGATAACAATAATCCAATCGGACGATCTGAGGAGTTTTCAATAGTTGAAATACCGCCATTAGACTGCATAATTCTGACCTGACTATTTATGCCTTCTTTTTTAAGTCGGGTTTCCAGACTAGACAAATAACGTGCGGTTTTTGGCCCGATATAGGCATTCATCGCCGTTGAGCTGAACCGTTCATATTCCCGGATCACATTCACTACTTCTGATGAAGCGTAGATATAGGCATCCGGATGAACAGATGCGATAATTTCTTTTGCCCGCATTTCATGATCATTGTTCAGGAATGAAAACAGAAATCCGACAATGATAGAATTTATCCCGCGCTTTTTGAATAATTCGGCAGCGGCACGCACTTCGTCTTCGTTCATTGGCACATCGACTTCACCCGTTGGCGGCATCAGTCTTTCGGTAATTGGAATACGGTTACGCCGCTTGACTAGTGGCTTTGATTGCCACGGCACTTCATATTGAAGGCTGAAGTTATGCGGGCGTTTGTGACGTGCCATGTGAAGAATATCACGGAAGCCGCGCGTAGTTAACATTCCTACTTCTGCACCGTCACGTTCAATGACCATGTTAGTAGCAACGGTGGTGCCATGGTAAAGCATGTCAATATCGCCCGGCTTAACGCCAGCCAGTTCACATACCTGCAACACACCTTTAACAACCCCTTCAGATTGATCATGCGGCGTACTGGAAACCTTTGTTACCGTAACTTCGTTTTTACTAGCATCATGATTTTCTAATATGATGTCAGTAAATGTACCCCCAACGTCAACTCCAACCCTAATCATCAGCTTTCTCCTCTATTTAAAATATCTTCGCATATTCTTGCGACTTCAATTAATTGATCATCTCGACCTGCATGGGTGCTAACCAACAGACTAGTTGGTCTTTGGTCTTTCATCCGTGCAGAATTCATCCGTGCAGAATTCATTGGCATGGCAACACCGGGTAAATTGAAAATATTTCCTAATGTTGTGTTGCGTAATGTCATCAGATTGACCTTATGGAAAAGCGATTTATCCGCCATCAGCGGTTCCAGTTCGGGCGCCGGAATAGGCGTTGTCGGCATCAGCATAAATCCTGATCCGGTTTTCTGAATAATCTCAGCCACGCCTTCAACGCGCACATGGTGCAACCGGACGACATCTTGGGCGGACATATCTGCCCCGCGCATCATCCGGTCTAGCACCCGTTCATCCATCCGTGCGCGAATATCGTCTGTCAGCTTATCCTGATATTCAAGCCACGCATCCATGGCGACAAGCGTGCCACATTCCGCCATCACCGAAAAAGCATTGGCAAAGCAATCCAGATCAATAGGCTCAATGCTGTATCCGGCATCGCTGATCTGATCACATGCGCGCGAATAATCAGCGGCGACCTGTTCATCCAGATCATCCATCACAATAGTTTGTGGCGCAAAAAAGCGCGGCTTTTCCGCCAATGGCGGCGACTGAACATGATGCTCTGATCGGAAAATCCGGTCTATCGCCGCGCAATCATCAACCGTTTTTGCCAAGGGGCCAACGGTATCAAATGTTCGCGATAACGGAATTACACCATTTTTATCATACCGGCCTTCGGATGTTTTTAGCCCGACAACGCCATTATACGATGCTGGTACCCGAACCGATCCGCCCGTGTCTGAGCCAATGGCAATCGGCACCATGTTACGGCCAATAACCGCTCCAGACCCAGAAGACGACCCACCGGGCGAATAATGTATATCATCAGAACAGGCATTTTTAGGCGTGCCATAATGCGGGTTAAATCCGATACCGGAATAGGCCATTTCTGTCATATTAAGCTTGCCTATGCTGACCATGCCAGCGGCCTTGGCCTTGGCAACGACCGGCGCATCAGCCGTGGCTGGCAAGGCATCCTCAAACAGAATAGAAGCCGCTGTTGTAACCTCGCCCTTCATATCATAGAGGTCTTTCCATGCTATCGGAACACCATCAAGTTCAGACAATGGCTGGCCAGCATCAAGCCTTGCATCCGCGGCTTTTGCTTCTTCCATAGCACGTTGTTCGGTCAATTTAATGTAAACCGGACTAGTCTGGTTACGGCCAGCATCCAGACAAGCGGCCGCAATATCAACAGATTTCAACGCTCTTTTCTGCAAAGCATCGCTCAATTCAAGCGCCGTCATCGAAAGGATATCTTTGGCCATCACGCTCTATCCTTTGTTTTCGTTCAACATGATGCTGCATTTATTCACAGGCCAGTAGCCATTGATCTGACTACCCGGATTGAGCTCCTGACCAGCAACTTTTTCAACATGCGTTTCGATCTTTACGCGCTCGCCATTAGCAAGCCTGAGATAGATAATCACTGTATTACTGATAAAACTGGCCTGTTCGACATGACCAGTGAAGCTATTCATCTCTTTTTTGGATGTTTTCCCGAAACTGATATATTCGGAAGGCACGACCATTATTCCAGATTTATTTTTGGCTAAATTACCCACAATACGGCCTTTGAATTGCCCGTTCGGGGTATCAATCACACCGGCCTTACCGGTTGCATTTTGGATGGTGCCGTTAAACAACAGATTTTTGCCAATAAACTGGGCAACAAAGGGGGTTTGTGGATTAAAATAAATGTCTTCCGAAGCCCCGATCTGTTCCACCCGGCCAGCATTCATAACAACCACCCTGTCACCCATTCCCAGCGCTTCTGATTGCGCGTGAGTGACAAAAACAAAAGTAATATTGAGCTGTCTTTGTAGTAATTTTAGCTCATCCTGAATCGCCCGGCGCAAATTAGCATCAAGTGCGCCCAATGGCTCATCCAGCAGTAGAATTTCAGGTTCGGTTACTAATCCGCGTGCCAGCGCAACCCGTTGTTTCTGGCCGCCAGAAAGCGATGATTCCCTAGTATCGGCAACGCTTCCCAAATCTAGTAAATCAATAATATTCGAAGATTTCTTCTTAATCTCGGCACTTGATAGCTTACGGACTTTAAGCCCAAACTCAATATTCTGCTTAACGCTCATATGTGGAAAAATGGCATAATTCTGAAAAATAGTGGCTGTGGGTCTTTGCTCGGCTTTAACATGTGTGTTGTTAACCCCGCGAATAAATAATTCGCCAGATGTAATATCTTCCAGTCCGGCAATCATTCGCAAAGTCGTTGTTTTGCCACATCCGGAAGGGCCAACAAAGGATAGAAACTCACCCTTCTCAACCTGAAGATCAAAAGCCTCAACAGCCAATGTGCCACCGGGATATATTTTCGTTATCTGTTTTAGCTCTAAATCAAATTGAGTCATCATTTATACCAGTTAAAAGCAGGTTCAGGAGAATGATTTCCCCTGAACCCGAATTGATGATTATGCGCTTAGGAATTCATCCCACTTCATCATGAGATGATCATACTCATCTGGCCACTGATGCCAGTAATTAACCTTTGACGCGCGCTCTGCTAATGAGCCACCATCACGAAGATCACCTTCCTGAATGCCACGGTCTGGTGCACCTACCCAAGGCTTGCCCTCATACCAGAAGTCATACTTCTCTTTGGACATGTGATCCTTGATTGTTGTTGTAGGTGAATAGTAACCCTGTTCAGACACAGCAATAGCTGGTGGGCCTGATAGCCAATAATCAGCATAAGCCATAACAGCATCTTCATTTGGAGATCCATTAACCATGGAAATACCAATTGACCATCCCCGGAGACCTTCTTTTGGCTCAGCATAGGCACACTCAATTCCTTGAGCCTTAACAGCCATAACAGCTGGCTGCCATGCATCTGCAAGTACCATTTCTCCAGATGCTAAGAGACCAACAAGCTCACCAAAATCACCCCAAAGAGCACGGAATTGTCCTTCTTTTTTCTTTGAAATTAGGAATTTTGCTGCTTCATCAATTTCGCTTTTATTTGGATTACCAGGATTAGGAACATCCAGCATACCAAGTGAGTTCATAGCTAGAATGGCCTGACCAATAGCAATTAAAGGGTCAACATTAAGTCCTGTTTTGCCCTTAAACTTTTTATCGAAAAGCGATGTCCATGTGTTAGCTTCTTCTGCCTCAACAAGGTCTGGTCGATAGCCAATTGAGTCAAAATTATAAACAGTTGGTACCATCCACAAAGAAGACTGACTTGCATCTGACCAGATTTGGCCAGAAATTTGCGCCCGTGCTTCCATCCGTGGATCAGTTTTTGTGAATGTATCACGAATACTGTTCCAATTTGAGAGCTTAGATGTTGGAATTGGCTTAATGGTGTTAGTCACTGTCATAGCAGGAAGACGTTCACCAATAGTTTCCCAACAATCATAGGCTTTTGAACCTGACAGCAATTCTGTCTGTGTGTTAGGGAAAATGTCGCCCTTACCACTTACAGAACCAACACCTGATTTTTCTTTAAAATCATTCAGGATACGTTCTTGCACAGTAACAGACAGACCAACAGTTCTTAACTGCTGTTCTGCCAGATGGCCACCAGCAAATACCTGAGACGAGTTAGAAAGCATGGTACTACCAAGTGCTACACCCGTTCCAGCTAAAAACTGCCGACGATTAGTTTGTATTGTCATTGTATTCCTCCTTCTAGAAGATTGGTCATATGTTAGTAGCGGCCGACCCCAAGTCCACCGTCCACACTTATCACCTGACCCGTCAGATATCTGGCTTTGTCTGATGCTAAAAATAAAATAACATCAGCAATATCATCCGGTTGACCGATACGACCCATCGGTATAAATGCACCAGCTTTTTGTGCACCTTCTTCGCCAAGTGAATGCTTTTCAGACAAAAGCTGGGCTGTCCGGATATAACCCGGGGCAACACCATTAACCTTGATGCCATCGCGTGCTAGTTCATTAGCAAGACCCCGAACCAACCCAACGACACCTGCTTTTGCTGCTGAATAATGTACATGTTCATCCCACCCATACATGACACCCATGCATGAGGAGAGACAGATAATAGACCCCGAACTGGCGTTTTTCATTTGTGCCAATGCCGGACGAATAACACGGAACATGCCTTTCAGATCAACGTCAAATGTGAAATCCCATTTCTCATCTGTCATTTCTTCTAATGGCACTTTATGGGCAATGCCCGCATTACAGACAATCGTGTCAATGGCCCCATATGCTTTTTCTATACTGGCAACGATCTGATTAGCGTTTTCTGTTGAGGTTACATCAAGGTAATGGAATTCTGCTGTGCCACCAGCATCAGTGATTTCCTTAACCGCGGATGCACCTTCTTCTGCCAGAATATCGGTAACAATGACCCGATATCCAGCGGCACCAAACGCTAATGCGCTAGCGCGGCCTATGCCTATTCCTGCCCCTGTAATAAGTGCTGTTTTCATCATCTCATCTCCTAAAGCATCACATCGCCTGAATTTGGCCCAAGCGTTTGCCCAACATATATTCTGGCATCCTCAGATGCTAGAAACGCAACGGTTGCCGCCACATCCGAAGGCTCACCAAAATGCCCAAGCGGTAATTGCGCGGCTTTTGCGTCACGCCAATCTTTGGATAATCCCAGAACCAGATCTGTGTTAATGGGGCCTGGCGCAATAGCATTTATCCGTAGACCAGATTGCCCGAATTCACGCGCTAATGATTTTGTCAGCCCGATAATGGCTGCTTTTGCTGTGGCGTAATGCACCAGATCAGCGGCTCCGATCTGGCCTAATTGCGAGGCTGTATTAATAATGACACCGCCGCCGCGTTTCAGCATGACGGGAATGGCAAAATG
This sequence comes from Alphaproteobacteria bacterium, assembly GCA_018701255.1. Taxonomy (GTDB): domain Bacteria; phylum Pseudomonadota; class Alphaproteobacteria; order Puniceispirillales; family UBA1172; genus UBA12202. The sequence continues at coordinate 12,988 of JABIWM010000040.1, forward strand.
GCATCCCAGAAAACAGCCACGGACATGCACGGCTATCATCTTGTCCCAGTCTTCACAATTAATTTCAACAAACGCTTTCTGTTGAAGAATACCTGCATTATTCACCACCAGTGACAGATCACCGAATTGATCCATTGTCCGATCAAAGAGCGTTTTCATATCGGTTTCATCCGATACATCGCCATCCTGAATGGCGATATGATCTTCAGATATGCCCAAAGATATCAGCTTATCTTTTACTGATATTAAACTGTTCGCATGAATATCATTCATCATAACCCGCGCGCCATCCCGAGCCAGTCGCTCAGCAATAGCGGCACCGATGCCTGAACCGGCACCTGTCACAATGGCGATATGTTGCGAGGATGACATCATGTAATATCCTCTTGAAGACCGGAGGCACGCTGATTTTGGCGACGAATAGATAACGTCAACAATATCCCGTATACCGCAAGCAGCGAAAATGAGAATAAGGTGCTAAGCACTCCAAATGCAAACAGGTTTGGATGAATTTCAACAGCGAATGTTCCATAAATTGCAATTGGCATGGTCACGTCAGAGCCGCCAGTGAACAATGTTCTTGGAAACTCATCATAGCTAAGCGTAAACGCAAACAGCATCGCCGACAAAACCCCGGGGAAAATAATCGGGAATGTTACTTTACGGAATGTTTTAGCAGGGCTTACCCCTAGACTTAATGATGCTTCCTCAACAGACTCGTCAAAACGGTTAAATATGGCAAGCATCACCAGAAAGGCAAATGGATAGGTATAAACCACGTGTAAGACAAAAGCCGTAGACCACCAGTTGCGATCAATCCCAACCTGATTGGCTAGCAGAACCATACCAAGCCCAAGCAAAACCCCCGGAACAATCATGCCCAAAATAACAGAATAAAACACAACACCTGAACCTCTGAATGGTTGGCGAAATGCCTGTGCAGTCAGAACACCCATAACTGTTGAAACAACCATTGTAGCAAAAGCTAATGTTAAAGAACGGATCAGGGCCTCGCCAATCGGAAGCGGCGCAATACGGGATGGCGGAGCAAGTCCAAAGACATGTTGATACCAGTATGTTGACCATTCAATAATTGGAAATTGTGGCCCACCTTCTGGTCCCTGCTGAAAACTCAGGATGCCCATGACAATAAAGGGGCCGTAAAGAAACAGCACAAATGCAGCGGTGAATATTCCCAAAAACCAGCGTAATGAAACAACCTTATCCATATCGATGTCCCCCCTATAGCTGATTTCGTAAATTAACAATACGCAACATTATGGCAACAAATGTGGCCATCACCACGGTCAGAACAACACCAGCAACAGCCGCAAATGCCCATTTCAGCGACCCAACCTGAGTGATGATGATATTACCCAGCAAGTTTACTTTCCGGCCAGAAAGCGCCGATGCGGTGGCAAACTCACCCAGAACCATAACCGTTACAAAAATGGCCCCAACAATGACACCGGGCATACTGAGCGGAAGGATAATCCGGCGAAAAATTGTCCATGTGGATGCACCCAGATCCCGCGCACCTTCAATTAGGCTTCCATCAATACGGCCAATCATGAATGCAATTGGCCCAACCATAAATACAACATAAATTTGAACCATCCCTATAATTACTGAGAGTTCAGTGTATAGAAGAACTTCTATGGGAGCATTAATTATACCCATTTTTTGAAGAAGAATGTTGATTGCCCCCTCTTTTCCCAGCATTGGGCGCCAAGCAAGAACCCTGATTAAAAATGACGTCCAAAAAGGAATAACACACGTTACCAGTAATGCTGTTTGTAAGGTTTTATTTTTTATAAACTGGCCAATATAAAGTGCAACTGGAAAACCAACTAATATTGTAACCATCAAAACAGTAAACCATATGCGGATGGTTCTTAATAATGCGCCAAAATAAGTATCTGAACTGAAAAAGTTTACCCAAGAGACGACTGTCATATCAGGTTTTATGCTGAATGTCGTCTGTGTCCAGAAGCTGACATAAATCATCATGATAAGCGGCGCCACTAGGAATAACGTGATCCATATTATTCCTGGTGACAGTAGCAACCATGTTCCTTTATTTGATCTCATAACTCTTATCTTTCCATCTTCATCTACTTAACCCAGCAACTGTTTGTTTTCGCCGTAATAAAGAATGTCTTTGGATTTCCAATGCAACTGATATGTCGCGTTTGCTTTGAGCTCTCTGCGTTCGCGCAAACTCATATGATTTTCGACTTCACAAACATCACCATTTTCTATCTTAAAAAAATAGATGATTTTATTTCCCAGAAACTCACTCGTCAGAAACTCAGCAGATAAGCCTGATGTTTTTGCTGACGCGTCAGAGATATCAATCTTGTCCATCGGGATAGCGCAAAAATGCGCGTCTTTAAGTTTGGTTGCTGGTAGCTTGTCTGATGTTCCCGCCTTAAGCTGGGCAGACAGATCATCACCAGAAAGAATATTAAAATTATGCATGCTCTTTGCCGTGATTAAATCTTGCGGTCTGGCATACATGTCTTGAGGCGCGCCTTGCTGAACGATGCGTCCGTCCGACATGACAAGCATGTTCTGACCCATGGCAAGCGCTTCAAATTCGTTGCCTGTCACATGCATGAAAGACACGCCCAGCTCTCTGCGGATGTTTTGCAGTTCAATGGTCATGCGCTCACGCAAATTTGCATCCAGCGCACCCAGAGGCTCATCAAGCAGACAGATTTTAGGTTCAGTCACCAATGTCCGAGCCAGAGAAACACGTTGTTTCTGGCCACCGGATATTTGACCAGTCATCTTGGTTTCCTGACCGACCAGCCCGACCAGCTCAATAGTATTCTGAACTTTTTTGCGGATAATGCTTTCGTCTTTTACCGGATCAATCACACGATGGCGAAGCCCAAAGGCGATATTGTCATAAACATTCAAATGCGGGAATAAAGCATATTTTTGTTGAACAAATCCAATTCTTCTCTCATGGCAAGGCAAGTCAGTGATTGGCGTACCGTTAAGAAAAACATCACCTTCGTCAGGCGTGAGCAGGCCAGCAATCAGACGCAAGAGAACAGATTTGCCGCTGCCTGATGATCCCAATAGCGTGACATACTCATTTTCATTCACCGTGAAGGATACATCCTCTACAGCTGGAACTCCGGAAAAGTTTTTGGATACCGCTTTGACTTCTAGCACGGCGATTAATCTCCCTGACTTCTGTTACCCGATAAATTTCACAACGCTAAATTAACATCTTTTTAATTTTTTCACAATGAACACAAAAGTCAAAGTTTTTTTTATTAAATTATCATTATCCGATTTGAACGTGTATGTAATGCGTATTTGATCTCAAAATTATAATTTAATATAGAATTATTACCTAAATTGATCAAAATATAAGCTTGTAGACGGCTTCAACATTATTTGTTAAATTATAATATGGATTTTGAATACAAAATAAATCAACGCCAACCGCGCTATCAGCAGATATTTGATGAGATCAAAAAGGTGCTTATTGCGAATCGACCTCTGGATGGAACAGTTGTTAGCGTTAAAGTATTAGCCAGTATTTTTAAAACTAGTCGAACTCCTGTCTATCAAGCGATGAAGATGCTGGAAGCAAATCAGCTGGCTATTCGCGTTGATAAAAGAGCAGAGTTTATTCTCAAGCGACCCAATACCAGCTTTACCTCCCTGGTTAAACCAAATCACTTAAGCGAAAACAACCTGAAGGTATTTTTTCATAATACTTTAGATTTAGAAAAACAGCGCTCTGATGATCTTTACCTTGATATGGAATATCATATTGCAAATATTCTGCCTTTTGGTGAGTTCTGGATTAATGAGCAGAGAGCCGCTGATCACTATAAGGTCAGCCGGACAATTATTCGCCAGTTTCTATCAAAATTTGCTGAACGCGGGCTTATCGGTAAAGGCTATCGTAGCCACTGGACTGTTGGGCCATTAACTTCAAAAATGCTGAATGATCTGTTTATAATTAGATCAAAAATGGAACCTCTTGCGCTCATCGATTCGGTTGCACGGCTGGAAAATAAACAGATTACACTCTGGCTTGAGCGCTGTTATCAAGCCAGAGAGACAGCGCATATCCTAGATCAGGAAATGATCAAAACGATTGAGACTGATCTGCATGTTGAGCTTCTTTCTACATCACAAAACATAGCGCTAAAGCGACTTATTGATCAAACCCAGCTAGCCTTGGTCGTCAATGATATCTTTGCAAAACCTATGAATAGTCGCCCATTTACCGCCGCTTTATCCGAACACATCATGATTTATGAATATCTGATCCGGGATGCTGTTGATGCGGCGGCGATGGCATTAGAAAATCATATTCTATTATCAGCAAAACGGACTACCCAGCGACTAAAAGCGCTGTCCGTTTTTCCTATGCCGGACATACCATCTTGGTTAATGCGCCAGCCCTCATAGAAATCCGCGATATCCTGATTCTAGTCACCAATATCTTTTAACCATGGAAGATTTTCCCATTTTCGCACCAGATAATTATGCTCTGGCATAACAGTGTTCCAGATAGCAATGGATTTCATCCGATCAATCAGACTTCCCCCTTCACGAACATTGCCTTTCTGGTATAGCAAATGGCCTTCATTATCAAAGATATCGTACCTTGCGGACTTACCATCAATCCAGAATTCATATTCGTGAGTTTGAAGATATCTCCTCACCCCTTCGATATTTACAAAATAGCCCCCCTGGCGACACAAATAAGCCCCCGCGGGGCCAGTCAACCACCAATTCAAATAATCATACGCTGCATCAAGCGCCCAATCCGAAACACATCGGGATAAGGCAAGCCCACCAAACCACCCCCGATATCCTCCTCGCGGAGTAATCATGCTTACATTCTGCCCCATAGCACGCAATTGCATCGCCCCAGACCACCACATGGAACAAAGTAACGGTTTCTGTACATGGGTTAGCCGTTGCAAGTCACCTTCGACTTCCCAATGGCGATAAAACTGCCCTTTTTTGAGATATGCGCTGAATAAGCTGATAAAGTGGTCTATCTCATCAATGCTTAAATCAGTAATATCACCAATATTCAGTTCAGCTTTCTGTGTTAATGCAAGCAAAATTTCCACAAGGCTGATAGCAGAATCTTTTTGGATAACAACAGAACCGTGCCAGTCATTACCTAGCAAATCACTCCAGTCATTAACATCCGGAAAAGATTGCGTATCACCATTAATAATGGCCAGCGTATCAGCGTTAAAAATAGTTGGCATCATGCTGATCTGTTCAGATGGCTTGCGTGATAAGGATAGATCAGCTCCGACATACAGACGGTCAATGGGTGATGTTGTTTTCCAGATATGATCTTTATTACTTGAAAATCCGGTCAGAGCATCCAGATTTATTTTCTGATAGCCTTTGATACGATTGATATCAATCGGCTGGATAGAACCGGTTGGCCAGCTCAGATCAATATCATGAAACCATTGATCATAAACATCATAGCTTTCGGGGGATAACGCTGCTCTCTGCTGGGCGGAACCACCGCCAAGCGTCACCATATCCAGAGTTATTCCCATGTCTTTTTCAGCATAAGCTTTCAGGACAGGGTTTTGCGTCACAGAAGTTCCAAGCACCGCCAAGCGATGCGTGGAATCCTTAACAAGTGGCGCGGCTACCATGTCATGCTATTATGTTGGTCATGCAATTATGATAATTCAGCCCTGATAGTATCAAGCAGTTTATGCCGCTCTTTACGGGCTGACAATGCTGCATCCATACTGACCGCTTCAAACTTAACCGGAGTATGTGGCTGAAGCTGGCCGATAAAATCCATATCGGCTGATATAATCGCCCCTAGCGTGAAATAGCCACCACCCGAAACCGCATCCCGATGTAATACAATCGGTTCTGTCCCGCCCGGCACCTGAATAGAGCCATAGGAATAGCATCCATCAACAATATTTGACGGATCAGAACCAGCACCAAATGGCTGTTCTCTATCAACAAACTCAAGCGCTTTGCCGCCTCTGAAACGGTAGCCCATGCGGTCTGCTTCTGGGGCGACTTTCCACTCATCATTGAGGAATTGTGCGCCCGAAGCTTCGGTCAGACGATGCCAGTACAACCCTTTAACCATCCGCAATATCGCCGGATTAGATGGCATCCGCCGCATTGCTGGCGCGACAGTTGCACCAATATTTACGTTACCGCCTGTCCCTGTTGGTAAGGTATCACCCGCAGCAATATTTCTGCCCTCAAAGCCACCAAGCGCGCCAATCGGATAGGTTGATCGGCTACCTAATGCTTCGGGTGTTGTGATGCCGCCAGCTATGGCTATATATAATCTTGCACCAGCTTTCAGGAATCCGAAGCTGAGCTTCTGGCCTTTACTTACCGCCAGTGCTGTCCATGTTGGCTGTTCAACGCCGTCAATCATGACCGGAATATCGGCACCGGTAATGGCGATAGCTGTATCATTGGTAAATTCAATTTCTGGCCCCATGAACACCGCTTCCAGACCTGCCGCTTCTTCGGAATTGCCAACTAACATATTGGCTACCCGCATGGAAAAACGATCCATCGCCCCACCAATTGGAATACCCAGATGAAAATATCCCGGGCGCCCCAAATCCTGAATTGATGTCGACAACCCCGGGTTAATGATATTAAGCGCCATTGAGAGCCTCCATCAAACGAGCATTGGTTTTCGCAATATCCTGATTAAATGTGTCCAGATCAAACTCAACATTCGCCATTTTCGGTATGTAAGTTCCATCCTCAACCTGCTGGCAGATATCATCATATTCTGCCCGATCAATCGGTCGCCATTTCACAATATCGCCAGGGCGGAATAGCACCATGAAATCTTGCAGATAGGTTACTTTCTGTTCCGGATCATAAATTGGCATCGGCGTAATGCCGAACATCTGATAACCACCAGCGCCGCGTACAGAATAAATACAAGAGAAACAGCCGCCATATCCAACCGTCAGCTTTGGCGTATCTGTTCTTGGGCGGAGATATTTTGGCACCTCAAGCTGCTTTTCCCGTTCAACCAACTGATAAAGAAAAGGCAGACCAGACACAAATCCGACCATTGATACAAACCATGGCTGGGAATGATGGGCGGTAATAAAATCATCAACACTATCAAAACCATTAATCCGTGCCGCGTATTCAAGATCGCTACCGGTTGGGTCCTGATGCCTTTCCCTGAACCGCATGAGCGTTTCATGTGTCCACGGGTCTTGATAATAAACCGGGATTTCTATGATACGGGTGTTAAGCCGCTTCTCGGCCTGAATAGCTTTTTCTTCAAGCGTTTTAATGCGCGCCAGCAGATCATCAGGATGGATCACATCCGGATTGAATTTAACCTGAAAGGACGCATTGGCCGGACAGATTTCTGTAATACCTTCTATTTCTGCTTCTCGAACAGCGTTGCTCATAGAAAGGCTTTTAAAGAAAGCATCAAGTGACATTTCCTCATCTATTTCTACATAGATGTGTTCGTCCCCACCAAATGTATATCGTGTTTTCAACTCAATTCTCCATCTCTTAACGATTTCAGGATTGTTTTTCTAGCCACTGTTCAAGCCAGTTTGTGTGAATCTGACCGGATTTCACATCAGCGGCTTTGGTTAATGCCATCAATAAAGGAATTGTTGTTTCTATGCCTTTGATGGTTGTCCCTGCCAGCGCTTCATATAGATTTGCAATAGCCGCATCACGGTGATCCGCATGAACAATCAATTTGCCAACCAGAGAATCATAAAATGGCGGGATAGTATATCCTTCGTACAGAAAATGATCAAAACGCACGTCATCTGAATGATCCAGTGCCAATTGCTCAATCGTTCCCGGTGACGGCAAAAACTGCATAGCCGGATTTTCTGCATTTATCCGGACTTCTATACTATGGCCATTTATGCTGATGTCTTCCTGAGCAACAGAAAGCGGTGAGCCGCCGGCAATACGGATCATTTCCGCTACTAGATCATGGCCGGTAATCTGTTCGGTGACAGGATGTTCAACTTGAATACGGGTATTCATTTCTATAAAGAAAAATCGTCCTGTTTTTTCTTCGTAAAGATATTCAACCGTACCAGCCCCGACATAGCCAACTGTTTTAGCCAGCTTAACGGCAGAATCGCAAAGCGCCATGCGGGTATCATGATCCAGCGAAGACGATGGGGCTTCTTCCCATATTTTCTGGCGACGGCGTTGCAACGAACATTCCCGTTCAAAAAAATGCACGGCATCATTGCCATCACCCATAATCTGGACTTCGATATGACGCGCATTAACAACCATGTATTCCAGATAATAGCTGCCATCACCAAACGCGGCCTGTGCTTCGGCTTGTGCTTGAGGC
>JABIWM010000041.1 GCA_018701255.1 Alphaproteobacteria bacterium
CAGCCAGCCGGTGATGCCGTCTGTCAAATGGGTGACATTGGTAAACCCCAGCTGATCAATAAGAGCATTGCCAAGGCTGGTTGTCCGGCTTCCGGATCGGCAATATAGCAAAACAGGCACGTCCGGATCAGTCACAGCATCAAAAAACTTATCCCGGAATTCCGGATGCAGACCACCATTGGATTGAAAAGCCGTGATCGGATATGCGCCTGCGATAATGCCGGTTTCCTGCCATTCTTCTTCGCGGCGAATATCAATTACAATCACCCCGTCTTTTTGTGCCGATAGCAATTCATCCGGCGTGGCCTGTCCCAGCACCGCAGGCGTTGTGACCTCAAGCAGTTCAATGGTAAAGATCAATGTGGCATCTGGCGGGATAACATCACCAGCACCAGATGATCCATAGGCCAGTTCCGGCGGAATAGTTAGCTTACGGGTTTCGCCGACTTTCATGCCCGTCACGCCCTGTTCCCAGCCGGGGATGACCTGTCCGGCACCAATGGTAAAGCGGAACGCTTCGCCTCTGGGTTTTGAAGCATCAAACACCGTACCGTCGGTTAACTGGCCTTCGTAATGAACGCTGACCGTTTTGCCAGTTTCGGCCAGATCGCCCGTGCCTTCGGTGATAATATCAATATGGATTTCACTGGCCATAACAAGTTTTCCGATCATGAGGAATGCAATAAAAATGAGTGATGTGATGGTTTGTTTCATGGGCATCAATTTATACTAGTTGCGCCGGTTATCAAGGCTTTATACAGGTGATTGATTAAGGTATCTTTAACCAGTGCGTTTGCGCTTCTGCGCAATATGCCAAGACGCATATTTAAGACAAAATATATTGGCACAATTATGCTTTAGTTGATTAATTGAAAACCGGTTGCTAGGGTTTGCTGAATTAATTTTTAGTAGGTTATTTATTAGTCATGTTTAAATTTCTGAATGTAATGATGATTTCGATTACTCTTTCGTTTTGTCATGTAAATCTCGCATCAGCTCTGTCTGATAAAACTCCGCCCCAGGATATTTTCGAATATTATAAAAACGAAGAAACCAATGTCTTTGTGGTAATATATTTTAGAGCACTTGGTTCCGGGCTAAGCTGGGCAAGCGGTGATCTAAGTAATAGCAGCAGCGAGTTGTTCTGTCCCCCGGCACAAATTAGCTTTAGCGGTGAAGACTATTACAGCATCTATAAACAAGGTTATTTTCACCAAAAGAAATATGGGATTCATTCGATTTTCAGCCCCCCGGTTTGATTCTGCTAGAAGAATTGAAAAGAATATATCCCTGTAATTAGATACTTTTCTTATCACTATTTTTAATCAAGATAGCCCTGATATTAATAAATTCATTATGAAAAAATGGTGCTGCTGAGAGGAATTGAACCCCCGACCTACTGATTACGAATCAGTTGCTCTACCGACTGAGCTACAGCAGCGTGTTGGGCAATTTATACCTGTTGATATATTGGTTTAGCAAGCATGTGAAGGAAAATTAAATCGGTTTTGCGGTAAAGTTTTGTTGATCGGTGTCGTTATTATAATTATGTCGATGTCAACTTTACATGCCATAGAAAATCAGATGGCGCGGTCAAATGCCCGGATGTGGCAACAACCGCGCAAATCCGCTAAATCGTTTACGGATCATGCCCGTTTAGGGTTTCTTTATCTGGTGGAAAAAGAAAACTTTACCGCCCCGCATATGGCGTCATCGCATACAACCCTGCAATGGCTGGGCGGCCAGCAACGGCTTTAACCGCTTCTCTATTATCATATATTGCTATTGCCATTTGATGCTGGCAAATGACTGGCATTGTGGGCATATGGCATCCCATTCTGATAACTGGCTATAACAGCTCTGGCACCGCCATTCCGGTTGTCTGGGGGCGGTGGCCGCATGGCGCAACATCTGACCGCTATCTGGTTTATCTCCTGCAACATCGCCCTCACCATTAGCCGTATGTTCGGCCAGATCAGCCAGCAATTGCCAGACACGGGCATCACGTTCTGTTTCGGGGATCAGATGCACTAACCGGTCTGCTTCCCCCCATAATTGCTGATCAAACGCTACCCGCGCGGTGGCTAGTACAGCTTCTTTTTGCTGGCCGCCTTTATCGGTTAGCTTGATCAGCCGCGCCAGTTTTCGGGCAGAATTCCCTGACCAGTTCTGCATCAGAAGCTCGGCTGTTGCCGGATGCGGTGCATGCAGAAAATGTTTTTCCAGCAAAGCCGTGGCTTTACGCGTCTGTTGATTGGCCAGATAAAGATCAGACTGCGCCAGAATCGCTGGCAGAAAATCGGGATTAGCTTTGAGCGACCGGCTCAGCAATTGCTGTCTGGCTTTTGCGCTTTGGGCTGTTTTGGCTTTTTCCAGCAGGATAATCGCCTCAGCGTCTTTGCTTTGAGCCGTTTGATCCGGTGATTGCCGATGCCGTGCAATTTTTAATACCGCCTCGGCGTTATCCCAATGTTCAGCCTTTGCCTCAAGCACAAACAGCGCATTTGCAATGCTTGCTGATCGCGGTTTCAATGCCAGCGCGGCGCGACCAGCGGTCAGCGCATCCTGCTCATCGCCTGCCTCAAGCGCTAGCCGCATATGCCCGATATGACCATAATATGCCGTGTCCGGATGAGTCGTCAGCGCATGAAAATATCGCCGCGCCGATTGCCGGTCACCGCTTAGACTGGATGCTTGCGCCATCAGCAAATCTGTCATCACGTCATGCCCCAGATAATGCACTGATTTTCGGGCATGTTTCATGGCTTCGATGCCTTCGCCAGCGGCGGCCGCCGCCATGCCAAGTGCTAATGCCCGCCGCCCCTGTTTGCCGCGCCGTGATGAAAATCCACCACTGATGCGATGCGGAATGTTAGCAATAAAACTCAGCAACCGGTCTAGCACCATGATCATCCAGATCAGGAAAAGCATACCGGCAACAAGCAAACTGGTATGGGTTTCTATCCGCCAGCCCAGCCAGTCGATGCGGGTTGTGCCTTCTTGTGCGGCCAGAACATGCGCAAGGCTGGCAATGATTAATATCCAGATAATTAATCCAATGATCCGCCGCATGCTATTGCTCCGGCTGATCTGCATAAAGCGTGGCGGTAATCTTATCCAAGGCTTGGCGCTGTATCATGGCCTCGCGCCATTCGGCCAAATCTGGCCGGATATCTGCCAGATCAGCCATATCATCAATAGCTGTGATAGCCTGATCGACATCACGCTGTTGCCATGCCGCTGAAAGCGCGGTGCTGGCATTCCATTCCGGCATGATTGGCGTGATGGTAATTGCATCATTCAGCGGCGCCATCAGCCATGACCACCAGCCCTGATCCGGTGTTTCTGCGGCGGTATCAGCGGGTTGATCATTCTGCTGTTGCGATAATATCTGTTCCAGTTCATTCCATAACGCCAATGCCGGTTTTGGCGGCGCGTCTGCCCATGGCTGTAACGCGGCCCATTCCGGATAATCGATGATAAACTGATCCAGCAAATCGGCATAAGGCTGACCTGTTTTTGCGTGATCCAGAATAGTATCTGCCAGTAATGTTCCGGATGCACGCGGATCAGGTGGGGTAATTTCCGGTTGGGCAATATCCGGTGGGGTAATTTCCGGTGGGGCAATCTGGCTTTCTGTCTGATTTTCCAGCATACGCACCCGTTGTTCCAGTTCGGCTAATTGCTGTGCCATGATCATGATATCATCTGCCCCGATAGCCGGGCTGTCCGGCTGAGCTGTTGATAGTTGATTTTCTAATGCTGTCAGCGCCGTTTCTATTTCCGCTATCCGGTTTTCTAGGGCTGTGATGTTCTGATCACGGGCGGCGTTCTGATTAGCTATATCCACGTTATCAACCGCGTTCAGATTATCTGTGTTGATATCCATCTGTTCGGATAATTGTGCCAGCTGTTTGTCGTGGACAATGTCTTGCTGTTTTCCGGCGGCATCCAGCGTTGCTATTTGCGTATTCACCGCCTGCACCGCCAGCCGGTTAATCCATGTCAGCCCCAAGCCTGCCAATGCTGCCAGTAAAGCCAGAACAACACATAATCCCGTCAGCCACCGGCCCATGCGGGATGATCCGGATTTGCGCGGCGAATGTATTGACGAAGCCTTTGCCGCATCCATAGCCGCATCCGATGCGGTACCGGCGGCTGTATCATTTTCATGATCTTCAACATGTTCTGCTGTTCCTTCGATCACCGTTTCTTCCGGTGTCGGGATATCAGTAGATGGATTTTTCTTCCTTGCCATGCGTTGTCATTTTCCTTTTTGTGATGTCAATCCAGCGGCATATCGCTGATGTTATTATAATCACCTGCCATACCAGCCAAAGCCAGCGATTCTGTCAGCATCATTGACCGTAATGGTGATGCCAGAATATGAATCTTATGCCAACCCTGCCCACAAAGTCCAGCCGCCCGCGGGCTAATCACCACTAATGTCATATTTTGCCGGTATGCGCCCAGATCATGCTGATCTAGCAGATAGCTAAAATGACCACCCGCCCGGCCAGAATGCACCAGAATGATCAATGGCCGCCCTGATGTGATGGCGGTGATGGTGGCCATATCCAGCGCATCAACATGTTTGGCTTCGTAAACAATGACGCGCTCAACGGTTTTATCGGTGTGTTCTTCTAGCGCGGTTTTGATGTTAAAACCCGAATGAAACGCACTAGGCCAGCAAAAATGGCGATATTCCGATGACTGCACCAGATCAAGCAATGCGTTGCCATCACCGCCGGCAATATGAACATCCTGAAATCCGGCCAGACCAGCGGCTTTAGCGGTTGCATCCCCCACCACAAAACACGGTTTTGTCAGCAATCCGGCACTTTCTGCTTCGGTTTTGATCAGACTTGCGGCGTGGCGACTGGTCAAAATCAATGCGTCAGCTGTCGCCGCTTTATCGGCAAGTGGCGGATGCGATAAGGGAACAATATCAAGCACCGGTTGTGACAATGCCGCCAGCCCACATAACTGCAAATAATGGCAATCGGCCAGCCCATCCTGTTCTGGCCTTGTGGTTATTGCCAACGCTTCGGCTGGCGTTTTCACGCCATATCCTCAATTGTCAGAAATGACCGGCCACCTGCGCGCTCAAGCAACCGGCTGGCCATGTCTTGTGCCGCATCAATGGCATCACCAGCGGCAACCACCACCGTATCGGCAAAATGTTTCTGGCCATCGGGGGAACAAATCTGTCCGCAAAACCGGATATGATCATCAACTCGGGTAGCACTAGCGGCAATGGGGGATCGGCAAGACCCGTCAAGGCTGGCAAGGAAAGCCCGTTCGGCCATGACTTCGGATGCTGTCACCGCGTCATTTATTCCATGAATGGCATCTAGCACCGCTTGCCGGCGGATGGTATCTATCTCACCATCTGTTGATTTTGCCTGAACAATAATTGCCCCTTGCGCGGCTGAGGGTAACATGGCGTCTTCGGCTAATGGGTGAACATCATCGGTGATGCCAAGCCGGTTTAATCCGGCCATAGCCAGAATAATCGCATCATATTGCCCGTTTTTCAGCGCATTTAGACGTGAGTTCACACTGCCGCGTAATAATTTCGGGGTAATATCCGGCCGCCGCGCCCGCAATAACGCCGCCCGTCTGGCCGATGCCGTGCCAATAACCGCGCCTTGCGGCAAGTCATCCAGACTGCCATA
>JABIWM010000042.1 GCA_018701255.1 Alphaproteobacteria bacterium
CATCCGGCCTTCGGATGGAACATCTTCGTCCGGGTGATCCAGCCATAGCGTTGTCACCCCCATATCATGCGCCGGTTTCAAATTGATTGCCATGTCTTCCACCATGATAGCCGAATTGGGATCAATATCTGCTTTCTGCATAAAATCGGCATAGGTTTTCGGCTCCGGCTTGGGCAGGAAATCCGCAGAAAAGATATCATAGGTGAAATCAAAATGATGGCGGATTCCATATGCCTCAAGAATATTTGCGGCATGGGCGGCCGACCCGTTGGTAAAAATAACTTTTCGGCCAGATAGCGCACCAATGCCTTTATCCAGTTCAATGTCATAGCCTAGTGTGGATAGATCAATATCATGGACATAATCCATAAAATGATGCGGGTCAGTACCATGTTCGACCATCAGACCTTTCATGGTTGTCCGGTAGCGTAGAAACAAATCTCTCTGCATGGCTCTGGCTGGGTCATGTTCCAGTGAAAAATGATGCTTAATATAATCTGTCATGCGATGCCGCACCTGATCAAACAGCCGCGATGCCGCCGGATAAATGGTGTTATCCAGATCAAAAATCCATGTCTGGATATGGTCGATGGTAATTGGTTTGCTGTCTATATGTGCCATAATATCTCTAACTACTGGTTCATTCAAAACGCCGGATAATAATGATTTAGTCCGGCATGATAATCGTGCCAATCCCGTGTTCGGTAAATAATTCTACCAGTACGGCATGGGCTTCTCTGCCGTCCAGAATAACAGCGGCTTCGGCACCGCCTTCTACGGCATCTATACATGTATCTACCTTGGGGATCATGCCGCCGCTATTCGTTCCATTTTCAATTAGCATTCTGGCCTGACTAATGGTCATACGCGGGATCACCTGACCGTCTTTATCCATCACGCCGGGAACATCACTCAGCAATAACAGACGCGTTGCCTGCATCGCCGCAGAAATAGCACCGCTGGCGGTATCGGCATTGATGTTATATGTTGCGCCATCCGTTCCCCGCGCCACTGGTGCAACAACCGGTATCAGATCAGATGCAATTAACGCATTAATAACAGACGTATCAATTTGCGCCGGTTCACCCACAAAACCTAGATCAACAGGCGCGGTGTCATCACCCGATTTATTCGCGGCCAGTAATTTTCTGGCTATGATCAGATCAGCATCCTTGCCCGAAATACCAACAGCTTTAGCACCAGCGTCATTAATGGCGGCCACAAGTGATTTATTAATAGCCCCGCTAAGCACCATTTCCACCACCGATACGGTATCCGCATCTGTCACCCGTAAGCCGTTAATAAAATCGCTGGTGATGTTCAGCTTATCCAGCATGGCACCAATCTGGGGGCCGCCACCATGAACAACCACCGGCTTTGCCCCGACTTGCCGCAATAGCACCATATCTTGCGCAAAATTGCGGATATAGCTAGCGTCACCCATCGCATGGCCGCCAAATTTAACCACCACCGCATGACCAGAATAACGCCGCATATACGGCAATGCTTCTGCCAGCGTGCCGGCCTTGGCCAGCCATTCCAGACGATTTGATTGTGTAATGCTTTCCATCATATATATCCTTCGGCATATTAATTGCCTTAATTCGGATCAAACTGCAAGTATTAGCCTAACCCCTCGCAACATCATGATCACTCAATCTATCTATCAAGCTATCAGGCAATCAGGTAATCAGGCTAAAAATATGGCCGCGCAATTCATCCAGCCCGATAGCTTTATCCGCTGACGTGACAAACACCCCCGGCCATGCCGCGACATGTTTTGCGGCCTCCGCCAGTGTATTGACAATGATCGTTTCTTTTTCGGTTGCATTCAATTTATCAATCTTGGTCAGAACAACCGCCCATGACACCGCCGATTGATCAAAAATTTTCATAATCTCTCTGTCTTTGTCACCGATCCCGCGGCGGCTATCAATCAACAGCATTACCCGTTTCAATGTTGCCCGACCTTTGAGAAAATCCAGCGTTAACCCTGTCCATGCCTTGATATCGGTTTTCGATGCTTTGGCATAGCCATATCCCGGCAGATCAACCAGACATATACGCTCGCCACAATCAAAAAAATTAAGCTGACGTGTCCGCCCCGGCGTTTGTGAGGTTCGTGCCAGTGATTTCTGATTGGTAACCGCATTAATCAGTGAGGACTTACCCACATTCGACCGACCGGCAAATGCAATTTCCGGCAGATTCATCTGCGGCAATTGCGACTCGGTCATTGCCCCGGCGACAAATTGGCATGGACGCAGAAACAGCTTACGGCCGTGTTCCATATTGAGCGCATCATCAGGCTCAATGCTGGATATTTCACCCTCACCTGTTTCTGCCATGGATTATCCTCTAGCCTGCTTTTCCAGCCGGACACCGCGCATGATATACCATTGCTGGGCGATAGTCAGAATGTTGTTCCATGTCCAGTAAACCACCAGTCCAGCCGGGAATGTTGCCAGCAGGAAGGTAAACATAACCGGCATATATTTGAATATTTTGGCTTGTACCGGATCAGGCGGTGGCGGGGTGAGCGACATTTGAATAAAAATGGTCACACCCATCAATATCGGCCAGATAC
>JABIWM010000043.1 GCA_018701255.1 Alphaproteobacteria bacterium
CGCGACTCCGATAATCGCGCTTATTGGCGTCACAATAGCATTGGCAAAGTTCAATCCAAGCCAGACCGAACCAAGCAAAAGCAACAAGGCAACCATACCAAACATGACAGCAAAGCTGATCTGTAAATCCAGTTGCCGTATATCAAGTAACTGATAGCTGGATGAGGCAAACTGGGTGCGCTCAACCGCCGCCAGAACAGTCGGGTCAACAAATCGCCCAACAAGCAAATAGGCATCAACAAACTGATTCAGCCGCAATCCTGCCCTGATCCGGTATTCATTATCGGTATTGGCGATTGATACCTCACCCTGATTAGCTTTATCAAAAAACGCTTCATCCAGATCAGAAAAGGTGACGGCATAGGCAAATTGCGAATTAGCAATCACACGCCCTGTTGAATCGATAACCAGCGCTTCGGTTAGATTTCTAACACCGGCCTGATTGGTAAGATACTGATCAAAGCCATTCCGGTTTCTGAGCAGATTAGGCGCTTCTCTATTAATGTCATTGGCCATGGCTAGTATCTGGCCACTGACAGAACGCTTATGTTCCTCAAGATAGGAATTGGCAATGGTAACAGATTCTTCTACTGCCGTGGATATCCGTTCATTAAACCAGCCACGCAAAGAATAATCCAAAACAAAAACGGCAAATCCCATTACAATCAATGAAGGCAGAACCGAAATAATGCTGAACAGCATAGCAATCCGTAAATGCAGCTGATAACCAGCCATGCGGCGGCGGCGTTCTTTGATCAAACCTATGATTTGACGAACAACCAGAACCGTAAGCAATAGCAAAACCGTAACATCAAGCCCAAGAACCAGAACCGTAAGATTGGATTTACCATCTAGAAATTGCGGGCTGGACAGCACAGCATAAGTCATCAACCCAAGCACCAGCGCTAGAATTATCGATGCATAGGCCAGCCGCGTTTCGGTGATCAGCTGTTTGATCCCTGTTAATGCGGATCGCCGCAAGCGGGCATCATTCTGATCATTTGCCGGATTATGTTTAGAAGCCGCCATCAGTTATTATGCCTTATCCGGTTGGATTTTGGATCAATACCCAGCGTGATTATCTTTTTCCGCAACGTATTCCGATTTATGCCTAATACCTCAGCCGCTTTGAGCTGATTACCCCGTGTAACAGAAAGCGTGGTCATAATCAGCGGTTTTTCAACTTCAGCGATAATTCGATCATATATTCCATTGGTCGGCAAGTCACCTTCATGGGCATCAAAATAGCGACCAATATGATCATTGATGCACTGTGATAAATTATGCGGCGACAATTGATCGACATCCTGATCTGGCTTGCGTTCATTTAGCATGATAGCCATATCCGGTAAGTGGTGGGCGTCAATATGATCATCATCAATCAGAACCATTAACCGCCGGATCAGATTTTCCAGTTCCCTGACATTGCCCGGCCAGTGATATTGCATCATCATATGCAACGCCGAAGACGTGATAGATTTTTTATCTAACCCGTCTTTATGGGATTTTTCCATAATATGATTGATTAAATCCGGGATATCTTCCGGTCGTTCCCGCAAAGCCGGAACCGCAATGGGAACAACATTCAACCGGTAATATAAATCTTGCCGAAACGACCCTTTTTCGATCTCAGCATCCAGATGTTTATGTGTGGCCGCAATGATACGGGCATTGGCACGGATGCTCTCTCTGCCGCCGACACGGGTAAAATATCCGTCCTGCAACACTCTCAGCAATCGGGTTTGGGTATCTATCGGCATATCGCCAATTTCATCAAGAAAGAGCGTGCCGCCAGCTGCCTGATCAAATCGCCCCTGCGTTTGTTTATCAGCACCAGTAAAAGCGCCTTTTTCATATCCAAACAGCTCAGATTCGATTAAATCACGGGGAATAGCCGCCATATTAAGTGCAACAAATGGCTTTTTGCTTCTTTCCCCCAAATCATGAATGGCTCTGGCCACGACTTCTTTACCTGAACCGGACTCGCCGGTGATTATTACCGTCAGATCAGTTGCCATCAGCCGGGCAATAGTGCGGTAAATCTCTTGCATGGCTCTGGATTTGCCAATAATCGGGCTGGTTTCATTTTTCTGGATTTGCATATTTGCGCTATCCTGATCCGCCTGAACAACCAGATCATTTTTTTGATCCGGCGGCGCGTCTTTACGGGAAAGCAAACCGGCAATACACTGGGTTAGTTCATCA
>JABIWM010000044.1 GCA_018701255.1 Alphaproteobacteria bacterium
CGCATCATGGGCTGATGGGGCATATGCCTCAAACAAAATCATCACGGCACCACCACAGCATTGCCCCAGCGATGGCCCTAGCGCAAAGCGTTGCCAATACCGGATAAAACCGGATTTAGTATTCCTAGCCGCCTGTTCCATCAAGTTTCGGGCAATGGCAATAGCTTCATATTCCAGCCTGCCGCCACCAATCGTGCCGGTTATCTGTTCTGTCCGGATCAGCATATCTGCTCCTGCCTCACGCGGGGTTGACCCCTTGGCATCCGCAATGACAATCCGGCAAACCGGTTGATTTTCCGCCAGATGCGCGTCTATCTGTTTCAGCCAAGATATCGTCATTGCCATCCTCTCGCTGATCAGATTTTCGCTGATGCTTTGATCCGGGTGGCAGTCATCAATATATGTTCAGCGGTCATCGGCGTATCCAGTTTCGGGAATTGCCCAAAGCTTTGCAACGCATGGTTAACCGCGCCATAAACGCACATTGATAACATGAATGGCGGCTCACCCACCGCTTTGGATTTATGGATAGTATCTGCCCGATTGCCATCGCTTTCAAACAGATCAATATGCATAACATCCGGTCTGTCCGAACAGGCTGGAATTTTATAGGTTGAGGGCGCATGGGTCAGCAACCGGCCATCATCACCATAGACTAATTCTTCCATGGTCAGCCAGCCTAGCCCCTGAACAAATCCGCCTTCTATCTGGCCTAAATCAATGGCCGGATTAATCGAATGCCCGACATCATGCAGAATATCAACGCGGTTAACGCGGCTTTCACCGGTTAGCGTATCAACCGTTACCTCCGCTACCGCCGCGCCATAAGCAAAATAATAAAATGGCGCCCCACGTCCGGCTTCCCTGTCCCAGTGAATATCAGGTGTTGCATAAAATCCGGTTGAGGATAGCGACACCCGACCTTGCCAGCATTGTGTTGCCGCCTCCGCAAAGCTGATGCTTGCCGCCCCGATATGCACCTGTCCTGATGCGAAACGCACCTGATCCGGCGTGGTTTGATAAAGCGTGCTCAAATAAGTAGCCATGCGGTCTTTCAACGTGTCCGCCGCGCGTTTTGTTGCCATGCCGTTCAAATCGGTTCCCGATGAGGCCGCTGTTGCCGAGGTGTTCGGAACTTTGCCTGTGCTGGTCGCTGTAATTTTCACCATATGATCAGCAATACCAAAAACATCTGCACAAATCTGACGGGTTTTCGTGTGAAGCCCCTGCCCCATTTCCGTGCCGCCATGATTGAGCTGTACCGACCCATCGGTATAAATATGGATCAATGCGCCTGCCTGATTAAGAATGGTTTTATTAAATGATATACCGAACATCACCGGCGCAAAACCAATGCCTTTCCGGAAAATTCCCGCTGATGAATGTGCCGATATATTATAAGCATCAATCGCTTGCCGCCGCCGAAAATAATCAGACGTATCCAGCAAGCGGTCGGTTAACGTGTTGATAATACCATCACGCACCGGCATATGATACGCTGTTACCTGTTCCGGTTTGGCATCTGTCCAGTCTGCAAAATAATTACGCTGACGGACTAGCACCGGATCAAGATCAAGCGCCGCCGCCACGTCTTCTATGACACGTTCCATGGCCAGCATCCCTTGCGGCCCACCAAAACCGCGAAACGCCGTATTCGATGGCGTATGTGTCCGGCATAACTGTGAGGTCACGCGCATATGATCAATGGCATAGCAATTATGTGCATGCAGAACCGCCCGTTCGGCAATGGCTTGCGACAGATCAAAAGACATGCCGCAACGAAGCGCCTGATTGACATCCATCGCCGTGATGCGGCCAGTGTCATCATATCCAACATCATAGGTGATCAGCATATCATGGCGTTTTCCAGTCACCCGCATATCTTCGTCACGATCATAAACCAGTTTGGCGGCGCATCCGGTTTTTCGCACCGCCAGTGCCGCCACAATGGCTGGCAAATTGCTCTGGCTTTCTTTACCGCCAAAACCGCCGCCCATGCGCCGGACATCAACCGTCACTGCATGAAAAGGAACGCCCAAAGCATGCGCGACTTTATGCTGAACTTCGGTCGGGTGCTGGCTGGATACAGATATATTGATATCACCCGACTCCCCCGGCATGGCATAAGCGGCCTGTCCTTCTAGATAGAAATGTTCCTGCCCGCCAATGCGGATTGATCCTGATAACTTATGCGTTGCACCGGCAAGCGCGGTTTCAACCGATCCATTGGTCAGCACATAAGGCGGCTCAAGCAGATGATTTTGCGCTAGCGCATCTTCTATTGTGATAATTGCTGGCAAATCAGCATAGCTGATCTGTGCTTTTGTTGCCGCCACGCGTGCCGCTTTCGCGCTTCGTGCAACGACGGCAAATATTGCCTGTCCGTGATATTCAACGATATCATCTGCAAATATGGGATCATCACCAAATACCGGACTAGCATCATTTTCACCCGGAATATCGGCGGCGGTTAGCACCGTCACCACATCCGCGTCAGCCAGACATGCTGATACATCCATCCCCGTTATGCGGGCATGCGCGCGATCCGACAAACCCAGCGCAATATGAAGCCCATCAGCCGGAAAAGCGATATCATCAATATACAGCGCCTCGCCGGTGACATAGAGCGTGGCGCTATCATGGGCAATGGGGCGATGAATCGTTGACGCTGTCATGCGGGGTCGCCTGCCAAAGCGTCAATAGCAAGTACCGGCACATCTGGTGATACCGGCAATTCGGATGGATAAAGCCGGAATACGCCGTTATTTTCGCTAAGCTCAACCAGCATTTTCCGCAACAGATTTTCTGCCACCAATAACCGGTATTCCCCCGATGCCCGCATATCTGAAATCGGTTGAAAATCACTTGCTAACGCGGCCACCGCCTGTTCTGGCAATGGCTGGCTACAATCATGTCCTTTTAATGCCTGTTCCAGCTGATAGCCGCGTGATGGTGTTGCCGCCATACCGCCAAAACCAATTCGGATATTGGTAATCATCTGACCATCCAAACGAACCCGCACCGCCATCAGCACCGCTGAAATATCCTGATCAAACCGCTTTGATATTTTATAGGCGTAACAGATATCATTGCTGACCAGCCGCGGTAAGCTAATGCTTTCTACGAACTCACCCGGTTTTCTGTCTTGTTTGCCATAGCTGATAAAAAAATCATCCAGCGCTAATGTTCGCCGCGTGCCGCCGTGGTTAAGCGTCAACATCGCCCCCAATGCCAGAAAGCATGGCGACATATCACCAATGGGTGAGCCATTGGCAATATTACCTGCCACTGTTCCGGAATACCGCACTTGTGCAGACCCAAAGCGTTGCCAGACTTCGCTTAATCCGGGGTAGTCTTCGGCCAAAGCATCCATAGCTTCGGCATGGCTGACTGCCGCGCCAATATGGATATGATCATCATCACGCGATATTGTCTTGAGCGCATGAACCGCCCCTAAATAGATAAAACGGTGAATATGGCGATGCTGTTTTGTCACCCATAAACCGATATCTGTACCGCCAGCAAGAAAAGTCGCATCCGGATAGGTGGCGGCTAACGTTTCCAGATCAGACATTTGCCTTGGTGCATAAAACGCCTGATCCGTGGTTTCAATGGCCAGCATACCGGTATCATTCTGGCGTGACTGCAAATATGTTATTTCATTCTGTTGACGGGCTATCTGTGCCGTTTTCTGATCC
>JABIWM010000045.1 GCA_018701255.1 Alphaproteobacteria bacterium
CGCGACTATGCCGATGCCGGGATTTATCCGCGTGATCCGTTTGTAACAGTTGATATCGAAGGCGTTGGCGCCTTAGTTCAAATGGGTTGCGACAGAGGCCGCAAGCAACGCCCGAACATCAAGCTTGGGGTTTGCGGTGAACATGGCGGCGATCCGGATTCGGTTGATTTCTTTGAAGAATGTGGGCTGGATTATGTATCCTGTTCGCCTTTCCGTGTACCAGTGGCCAGATTGGCGGCGGCGCAAGCGACCATCAGACGGCGCCAGTCATAAACACGTTAATCTACAATATCCATAATATCCATGATACAAACAAAAAAGCCTGCCATATATTGTGGCAGGCTTTTTCTTTATGTGGCGTTTTCAAGAATTAATCTATTGGATTATTAATCCTTAGTGATCTTTTTAGCCTTGCCACCAGCTGAGCTATCAGCAGATGTGATGCTAATCTTGCGTGGTTTCATGGCTTCGGGTATTTCCCGTTGCAGATCAATATGAAGCAATCCGTTTTTCATACTGGCGCCATCAATTTCAATGAAGTCGGCCAGTTGAAAGCGGCGTTCAAAACCGCGTCCTGCGATACCGCGATGCAGATAAGTTTTTTCCTTATCTTTCTGGTCATCCTGCTTGCCGCGAATAATCAGCATCTGATCATGAACCGTAACATCGATATCTTCTTCGCCAAATCCGGCCACCGCCATTGTAATGCGGTAGCTTTCTTTGCCATGTTTTTCGATGTTATAGGGTGGCCAGTTCGACTGGCTGTCCAGATTAGTGCCGGTCATCAGATTATCGACCAGATTGGCCATCCGGTCAAATCCGATTGCAGAACGGAAAACAGGGGTTAAATCTAGTGCATTCATGTGCATCCTCCTTAAAGCAATGCTTTCTGCCCTTGCCAGAGCAGAACAGGTTAAAACTGGCAATATCCGGTGCTAATGTCATTTGACCATTAATCCGTGCATTGCCGTTGACACCATCATGGCTATCAACATTATTTATATATGGAACGCAAAAAGCGATTACAAGATGCTGTAATCGCTATTCGGTAAATATGTTTTCAGGCTTCAGTCCGGTGAAGTCGGGATTATTTGGAACCCAGACCAGCAAAGCGCTTATTAAAGCGGGCAACCTGACCGCCGGAATCAACGATACGATGCTGACCAGTCCATGCCGGATGTGATTTAGGATCAATATCCAGACGAATGACATCACCTTCTTTGCCCATGGTGGAACGTGTTTCGTATTCGGTTCCATCGGTCATGATGACTTTGATCGTGTGATAATCCGGATGTATGTCTTTTTTCATCGTAATAATCCCTGTTATGCCTCTGCTGTATGTGAGGACTTGAGAACAGGCGATTTATAGCCAAATCAGCGCGTGCATGCAAGTCTAATCTGATGATTTTCCTGCGACTAATTATCTTTTGCCTTTTCGGGTAAAACCGTTAAGACATGATATATGGTTCAACAAACAGAACAAAACTCAGATCAGATGCCATCTGAAGGTGATATTGATGCCAAAAATACGACTGGAGAGACAGGCGTAATCGCATCCATGCGGGTATTCTGGCCTTGGATAGCACCACATAAAAAACAGATTATTCTGGCTTTGTTGTCTATTTTGCTGGTGGCGGTGGCGTTGTTATCGCTTGGTCGCGGGATTGCATTGCTGGTTGATTCGGGGTTCGGGCAGGGTGAAGAAACGCTGCTTCGCCGGGCTATTATGATCTGTGTTGGCATTACGGCGCTTCTGGCGGTAGGAAGCTATATGCGGACAGTGCTAATCAATCGCGTGGCAGAACGCGTCATTTCCGATATCCGTAAAGCCATGTATCGTCACATGATCGGATTATCAACATCATGGTTTGAAAACCGGCGGCGCGGTGATCTGATTTCTACTTTTTCTACTGATACCACTATGATTCAATCGATTCTGGCATCCAGCATGTCCATGGCTACCCGAAACGTGCTGTTGCTGGTGGGTGGTCTGATCATGGTTGTCCTGACCTCGCCCAAATTGACACTGGTTATTCTGGGGGTGGTGCCATTGGTGGTTGTGCCGCTGGTTGTCATTGGCCGTATGTTGCGGCGGCAATCACGGATTGCACAAGACAGAATTGCTGATCTGTCGGTGGAAATCGAAGAAAGCCTGTCTTCTATTGATGATATTCTGGCCTTTGGGCGGGGTGATACAATGATCAGCCGGTTTGAGCAGGCCGCAGAAAATAGCTATAACGCTTCACGCAAGCGCATATTGCTTCGCGGTATCATGAGCGGCATGGTGATCTTTCTGGTATTTGCCGCCATTACATTCATTCTATGGCTGGGCGGGCTTGATTTACTAAGAGGAGAAATCAGCGCTGGTGATTTATCCGCCTTTGTATTCTATGCCGCGCTAGTTGCCACATCGGTTGGGGCATTATCGGATATCGGCGGTGAGTGGCAACGGCTGGGCGGTGCGGCGGAACGGATTGCAGAACTGCTTAGCCAGAATGATTATTTGGCCGAGCCACAAACACCAATGGCTTTCCCTGAACAGATTTCTGCTGATCAGCGTGATCAGTTCATCACATTTGATCAGGTATCATTCAGCTATCCGACACGGCCACAACAATCTTCACTGGATCAGTTGAGCGTCACAATTAAACAGGGCGAAAGCATTGCGATTGTCGGGGAAAGCGGAGCTGGCAAAAGCACGATATTCAAAATGCTGCTCCGGCTCTATGATCCGGTTATGGGGACAATCAGCATTGGTGGAGTTAATCTAAAAGACATAACAACCGATGACTTGCGTGGTCATATGGCGGTGGTGCCGCAAAATGCGTCACTGTTTTCATCCACGGTTTATGACAATATTGCTTTCGGTAAACCGGATGCATCACCGGCGGCGGTTGAACAGGCCGCAAAAGAAGCCAATGCCCATAGCTTCATCACGGATTTGCCGCAAGGCTATAACACCCTGATTGGGGAAAAGGGTGTGCAATTATCCGGTGGCCAGCGGCAACGGCTAGCCATTGCCAGAGCATTACTCAGAGATGCGCCAATTTTATTACTTGATGAGGCAACCTCAGCACTGGATTCTGCTTCGGAACAGAAAGTCCAATCCGCGCTGATGCATCTGATGCAGAATCGCACCACGATTGTTATTGCCCACCGGTTATCAACGGTTATTAATGCAGACCGGATTCTGGTTATGGATAATGGCCAGCTTATAGCGTCTGGTGATCATGATACATTGCTGGCCACGTCACCGGTTTATCATAAACTGGCTTCGCTTCAATTTATGACCGGGCTTAATCACTAACCCATATTACCTAATCAGTATCATTTGGCCGGTATCATTTGGCCGCTCAAATAAGTTTGGCTTTGTTGATGCGATAGCTCCACCGCTATATTATCCGATAGCGGCAGATCATCATATGACGGCAGATCATAAATCCCCAGAACACCTGACGGGTCTAACGTTATATCGGCATTCGGCGTAATCAGCCGCATATCAACATTTGCAGGGTTAAGAATCGTTTCAACAGCACCGAATCTTTTGGTGATCTGGCCGCTTAGGGTGAACATAAGCGATTGATCCTGCAGGCGGATATGATCAATGGATATCTGCTGGACGTTGTGATCAATATCTATGATAACCGCCCCGTCAAATATGGCACCATCACAAATACTGCCTTCGCATGTCAAGCGCATCTGGCCATCCGTGGTGAATTGATAGATATTCATATCGTCCATTTGATTGGGCATGATGGCTAGTATATTACCGGACATTGTATCGGGCAAATCGATATCCTGATGATCAGCAACCAGACGATTGATCCGTGTCTGCAACATCTGATCTAGATTTTGCGATAATTGTTCATGCCTCACAATGGTAAAATATTCTGTTGGTGCCGTATCGTGGCGCAATGCCGTTACATGCGAATTACATCCAGATAAACCAAAAACAGAAATAGCAAGCGCAAGACAATATCCGCATCGGACGGTTATATTCATCACTATCCATAAGTATTATTATTAGTTCTTATGAAGGATTTTGTGACCGAGTGACACGTCTTGTCAATTTAAATTCAATCCGGCGGTTTTTTTGTCGGGCTTCGGCGGTATTGGCGGAATCAATGGGTTGAAACTCTCCATATCCGTTTGCCGCCAGACGCTTGGGGTCTATGCCGCTTTTGATCAGATAACGCACAACAGACAATGCTCTAGCCGTGGATAACGCCCAGTTATCGCTGAATTCATTGGTAAATATAGGCAAATCATCGGTATGCCCATCGACTTGAAGCACCCAGTCGATATCATCGGGAATCTGTTCGGTGAGCTGTTTTAAGGCTTCGGCTAGCTGGTTTAACTGCCCTTCGCCTTCTGTCCCGATATCAGCTGATCCTAGCGCGAACAGCACCTCAGACTGGAAAACAAAGCGATCACCAACAATGGTAATATCTGTCCGGTCTTTCAACACATCACGCAGACGGCCAAAAAACTCTGACCGGAAGCGGCTCAGCTCAGCGACTTTGCTTGATAGCGCTTCGTTTAACTGCTGGGTCAGATTAGCGGTGACTTGTTTGGCTTCCCGCGCTTCGTCGGTTTTTTCATCCAGCAATGCCTGCAATTCTTCTAGCCGTTGCTGAAGCGTCAGCATTGCGGTGGTCATTTCCAGAACTTCATTCCGGCTGGCTGTCAAGTCACGCGCGCTTTGATCACGATCAGCCAGCATCGCGGCAATCCGGTCTTCCATGCTGGCCAGTCGTGTTTCCA
This sequence comes from Alphaproteobacteria bacterium, assembly GCA_018701255.1. Taxonomy (GTDB): domain Bacteria; phylum Pseudomonadota; class Alphaproteobacteria; order Puniceispirillales; family UBA1172; genus UBA12202. The sequence goes on from JABIWM010000045.1 coordinate 4,765, forward strand.
GATCAGATATTTCCGCATTTGCGCTGGCTTCGGCATTTTCGGCACTGGCAAGCTGATTTGTCAGGTTGTCGATATTCTGTCCCATCTTTGCCAGCTTTTCCAACAGCAGATCACGTTCGGCCATTAGCTTGGCTTTATCTGCTTCTAGGCTGTCACGGCTAACGGTTAGCGTGTCTTTATCAGCGGTAAGCGCATCACGTTCTGCCAGCAGACTTAGCTTATCGTCTTCGAGAATAAGCAACGCTTTCTGCATGGCCGCTAGCCGGTCTTCCATCGTCAGCGCATCAGCATAGCTTTTATCCAGTGCGATCTGTAACTGCTGGCGTGCCAGTGCCAATTCGTCATTTTCCTGACGTTCCATGTTTAACAGTGATGTTAGCTCATTCAGCTCAAGCCGCAATTCGGTCAGCGTTTCGTCCTGCCCGAATAACCGCTGTGCCAGATTGATCTGGATAAGAAAAAACACCATCAATACGAAAATGATGACCATAAGCAATGTCGCCAGCCCGTCAACAAAACCCGGCCAGATTAACCCCTGATCACGCGATGATGAACGGCGCGCTAATGCCATTAATTCGCCTTTCGGGAAATCGCGGCAACCGCCCGTGATAACGCCCGCAGTTCCGTTGTCATGGCATCAATCACGTCTTTTCTGTCATTGGCCATGTTATGTGCCAGTACCGACAGCGATTGCTGAAGCGCATCAAGGCCTTCTGCTACCATCTGATTTTGATCCTGATGCTGGCGTAATGCTAACAGCGTTTTATTGACTTCTTGCAGAGTATGTAGCATCTGGCCGCGTTCCTGTTCGGATTTACCAATATGCCGCGTTAATTCCAGCATCCGGTCGGCGGCTTCTTCGGATAGCCCCATGGATATAGCCGGATCAAGCCCGTCACCGCCGCCATCACTGAACCGTGCCATGGTCGATAGCCAGTCTTCCAGATCAGAATAGAAACGGCTGGATGCCTGCCCCAGTTGCAAATCAAGAAACCCCAGTATTAATGATCCGGCCAACCCGAATAAAGATGACGAAAACGCGGTCGCCATGCCGGATAATGGCGCGTCTAATCCGCTTTTGAACTCTTGCATTAACTTGCCAAAATCGGCGGTTTGCGTGTCAATGCCAGACACCACAAATCCAACCGCCTGAATGGTTTCCAGCAAGCCCCAGAATGTCCCAAGAAGCCCAAGAAAGACAAGCAAGCCGATCAGATAGCGCGAAATCTCACGGCTTTCGTCCAGCCGGACAGCCACACCGTCCAGAACTGACCGCATGCTTTGTGCTGACATATTATTGGTGAGCCGGTTTTCATCCGAAAACATAACGGCAACCGTGGCCAGCAGGCTAGGTTTGACCCGCATACCAGAACCAATATTGCCGGAACGCATGATGCGCATCCAGCGGTATTCAGGTAATAAACGGATGGTCTGGCGGAATATGAACCCGATCCCGATGATCAACGCCATGAGTATGATGCCGTTGATAACCGGATTTCCAAAAAACGCCCATGACAGAGGGGAATATAACAATCCGACAATGGTCGCGATGACCATCAGGAATACGATCATTCGGATGATGTATCGTGTTGGGTAACTCATTATTGTCTCCACAGCTGTCTGTTAACAGTATAACAGATTTATTTTGGCAATAATGTGGAACAAACAGATTTATTTTTGACGGCTATTTTTCAACATTTTCAATAGCCCGGAATGCATGGTGCTATTGCCTGCCACAATATTGCCTGATTCCAGAACCTTACTTCTGGCCTGATGGTCGGATATCATGCCGCCTGCTTCGCGAACAATAATCACACCTGCGGCCACATCCCATATATCCAGTCCGTGTTCCCAGAATCCATCCACACGGCCAGCGGCAACCCATGCCAGATCAAGCGCGGCTGATCCCATGCGGCGAACGCCGGTTGTTGACTCCATGACGGTTTTCAGCTCTTTCAGATATTGCGTATGCTGGTCTTCTGATCCGAGCCCCATAAATGGGATGCCGGTAGCAAACAGCGCTTCATCAAGTCTTTTGCGGCCAGCCACACGAATGCGCCGATCATTCAGAAATGCGCCTTTGCCAATCTCGGCAAAAAAGAACTCATGCTTCAACGGATCAAACACCGCGCCTGCAATTAATTTTCCGCCTTGCTTGAGCGGTTTATCAATAGCGGCAATGGAAATCGAAAAATGCGGAATGCCGTGGATATAGTTGGTTGTGCCATCAAGCGGATCAATAATCCATGACGGCCCATCATTTTCAGCAGGGGCAACAACGCCGCCTTCTTCCATGATGAAACCCCATCCGGGGCGCGCTTTTGATAGTTCGGTAACAATGATTTTTTCTGCATCCAGATCGGCATTGGATACAAAATCAGCTACGCCTTTGCGCGATACCTGAAGATTTTCAACTTCACCAAAATCACGGAGAAGCCCACGAGCGGCACGTTCGGCCGCCATTCGGATTACGTTAATAAGCGCTGATTGCGCCATGATAGATTCCTTTCAGAAAATGTGTCAGCGGGTTAGTCTTTAGCCCGTTCCACATAGGTGCCATCTTCGGGTTTGATGACGATGCGTGTTCCTGCCTCAATATGGGGCGGAACCATCACTTTGATATCACCATCCACCATAGCCGGCTTATAACTGGATGAAGCGGTTTGCCCTTTGACAACGGCGTCTGCCTCAAGCACTTCTACTACCACGGTATCAGGCAATTGGATAGAAATAGGTTCGGATTCGTGACTATTGATGGTGACGGTCATGCCATCCTGCAGATATTTCGCCTGCTCACCTACCATTTGTTCCGGTACAGCGACTTGTTCAAAACTGGTTTGATCCATGAAAATCAGATTATCACCATCTTCATAGAGAAAAGTCGCATCGGATTCGGTGAGAATGACCCGTTCCACGGTTTCAGAAGACCGGAAGCGTTCATTCAGTTTTGTTCCATCACGAATATCACGCAATTCCACTTGCGCGAACGCGCCACCTTTGCCCGGTTTCACATGTGATATTTTTACCGCAACCCACAGTCTTTTATTGTGTTCGATCACGTTTCCGGGGCGAATGGCATTACCGTTTAATTTCATGGAATTGTCCTTTATGCTTTGCCTTTGTAGATATCAATAATGGTATTCAGCAAGGCCAGCGCGTCTTCGCGTGGTCGCTGGAATGTATTGCGTCCAATGATAGAACCTGTTGCACCGCCATCTCTCAATTGGCGAATCTCATTCAGAAGCCCATCTGTATCCTTAGCCGCACCACCGGAAAATACAACCATCCGGCGACCGTTGAAACAGCTTTGGACAATATGGCTGATCCGTTCGGCCAGTGTCGCAGAAGCCACATTATGCGCGTCATACACTTTCTTTGCAGCGTCCTGTTCCTGATATGCTGTTGGGGGCTTTACTTTAATGATATGCGCGCCCATCAGCGCCGCCATATGCGCGGCATAAGCAGTAATATCAAATCCGGTTTCGCCATCCTTGCTTAGCGCACCACCACGCGGATATGACCATAACACCACCGCCAGACCAAGCGCTTTGGCCTCTGCTGCCATGTCCTGAAACTCAGACATCATATCAAACGCGGCGTCTGATCCGGGATAGATGGTATAGCCGATAGCGCTACAACCCAGGCGCAACGCTTCGCTAACCGAACCGGTAATCGCTTGCGTTGGTGCCGGACTGGATTGGGCAAGCGAGTTTGATGAGTTTACTTTGAGAATGGTTGGTATCTGACCGGCAAATGTATCTGCGCCTGCTTCTAGCATGCCGATAGGTGCCGCATAGGCAGAAAGTCCGGCATCAATCGCCAGCTGGTAATGATAATGCGGATCATAAGCCGCAGGATTAGGCGCAAAGCTACGGGCGGGGCCATGTTCAAATCCCTGATCAACAGGAAGAATGACCAGCTTTCCGGTGCCGCCTAGCTTGCCCTGCATCAATATCCTAGCCAGATTAGCTTTAACTCCGGGGCTATCGGATTCGTAGCAATCAAGAATACGGCGCACATTTCTGGTAATTTTCATCATTAATTCTCCATTCTTCCCACTTTAGAACAGCCTTATACACGGTCATAGATCAAAAATCACCCCATCCGTCAATCGGCAGGTTGATATGGTGGCATTCTTTTTTAAATCTTTATGCGAAGAAGCATTGACGCAAGCTCTGTAAACTCTTTATTGTTATGATAACAGAAGTAAGGCAAGTAAATATCGGTAGACAATAGATATTTTTGTATTGGATATGATTTAATCTATGGCCTGCCGCCTATAAATTAAGGCTAATAATTCAGCCTGATAAAGGGAATTCAAGAGTGAGTGAAAAACTCGAACATGCGTTGAAACATCTTTCTGATGCGCTTGGCACATTGGAAAACAGCATTGCTGATATGCCAGCTATGCCGGCATCTACACCTGATGATAATAAGCTAAAACAACATGTTCACGATATTGAAACCATGATGGCTGAGGCTATTGCCTTGCTTGAGCAGGCACCGGGCGGAGAAGCATAACCATGGCTGAGGGCAGAGTCACCATTACCATCAATGGCAATAATTATCCGCTAGCGTGTAATCCGGGTGAGGAAGATCATATTAAATCACTGGCCGCACGGCTGGATGAAACCTCGCGTCAAATCGCTGATGGCAACAGCTCAATCAACGAATCGCGTTTGCTTGTCATGGTGGGGTTGATCCTTGCTGATCGGGTGAATGAGCTGGAAAATAAAACCGCTGCATCACCAGAAGCCGCCGGGTCAGAACAAGTGCCAGCGGCAACAGAAACAGATCATGATCAGATCATTGCCAGTATCGAAAATGTAACTGCGCGCATCGAACGGCTTGCATCCCAGATCAAGCCGCATTAAACCTTATCTTCAGTAGCTGGAATATTCGTCAGGTAAATTAATCCCTGGGGCCATAACATTACTCTCGGGAGTTGCCACTGTTCAGGTCGTGGCCTGTTTATTGTGACGCCCACCTGCTTTGCAGGCCACAGAGGATAATAAGACCAACGGTATTCTGGCTACACATCATATCTGCCGCTTTTGCCTTGATCATAAGGATGCCAACAATATGACCGCCAATCATACGACTAACGGCGAAAATGACATGCGTTTAACAGAAGACCTTTTAAAAGAAGACCTGTTAACCGAACAAAAGGCGCGGCTTCGGAAAACCCAGTCGGCACAGCGCAAAGCGCTCAAAGAAAACGATCCCATGGCGGCACAAAAACTGGCTGGGCAGGCAAAGGCGTTAATCGCATGGGCAACAGATCAGAATCTGTTTCCGGTAACATCAGATAAACAGGGCGCAGACAGGCTGATTGTCGCAGGATACTGGCCTATCCGCACAGAAATTGACCCATTGCCGTTGATGGCGGCATTAATGGCGGCTGATAGCAGAATTGAAACCTGCCTGCCTGCAACACCCAAGCCGGAAACGCCGCTTATTTTTCATCGCTGGCAAACCGGCGATACGCTTATTGACGGGCTTTATGGCACGTCTGAGCCGTCACCAGATGCACAGGTAGTGATCCCGCATCTGATACTGGCACCGTTGCTGGCTTTTGATCAATCCTATTACCGGTTAGGTTACGGTGGCGGGTTTTATGACAGAACTCTTGCCGCTATCCGCCATAACGGCGCACAAAACGTCATGGCTGTTGGCATGGCCTATGCCGGCCAAGAAGTTGCCGTGGTTCCGGTTGGTGCATATGATGCGGCGCTTAACGCCATATTGACCGAGCAGGGATTTATCATATAGGACGCAAGAGCGAAAGAAAGGCTGACTAGGTGCGTATATTATTTTTAGGTGATGTTGTTGGCCGTGCGGCCAGACAGAAAGTCATTGAAACAGTATCAGATATCCGGGCTGAACTGGCCGCTGATTTTGTTATCGTCAATGTCGAAAACTCTGCTGGCGGATTTGGCGTCACTCCGGATATCGCCGATAGCTTTCTAGCGGTTGGCGTGGATGCCATGACCACCGGCAATCATGTCTGGGACAAGCGTGAGATTTTTGCCTATATCGAAAAAGAACCGCGCTTGATCCGGCCGATCAATATGCCCGAAGGAACGTCAGGCAACGGCATGGTAACGGTGACTAATGATGCCGGTTTGCGGCTGACCGTGGTTAATGCCATGACCAATCTGTTTATGGCACCTAATGAGCCTATGTTTCCGGCTTTATCAGCGGTGCTGGACACCGTAAAGCTAACCATAGACACGGATGCTATCATGGTTGATGTTCATGGTGAGGCAACAAGCGAGAAAAATGCCACCGGCATTCTGTATGATGGCCGCGTATCAATGGTTGTTGGCACTCATACGCATATCCCGACCGCTGATCACCGCATCCTGCCCAAAGGCACGGCCTATATGACTGATGTTGGTATGTGCGGCGATTATACATCGGTTATCGGGATGAATGCTGAGGCGGCTATCGGCCGCTTTATTGGCGTTGATAATGGCAAACTTAGCGTGGCTATGGGTGAGCCATCCTTAAGCGGGATTATTGTTGATACCAATGATGACACTGGCCTTGCCACGGATATCACCCCGTTCCGGCGCGGCGGCACGTTATCCCAGACTTGACGTGAATATGATGCAATGATGATATCAGAACGGCGGTTGGGGTGGCATAATGCCAGCATAGCGTATAGTGTAGATGACGGAAATATTGTACCATCATATGTTAGGTTATTGAAGTGCCGAAACAGAAGCAAAACATAAGAAGCAAAACAACAGACATAAGGAAGACGGAGTAATGGCAGGCCATTCCAAATTTAAAAATATCATGCATCGCAAGGGTGCGCAGGATGCCAAGCGGGCAAAAAAATTCACCCGGCTGATTAAAGAACTGGCTGTTGCCGCAAAGGGCGGCACAGACCCCGAAGGTAATCCCAGATTGCGAACCGCGCTATTAGCATGTCGCGGTGCTAATATGCCCAAAGATAATATTGACCGTGTTCTGAAAAAAGCCGAAGGCGGCGATGGCGAGCAATATGATGAGATCAGATATGAAGGCTATGGCCCCGGCGGGGTTGCTGTCATTGTGGAAGCATTAACCGATAACCGCAACCGCACCGCCTCAGAAGTTCGCGCTACATTCAACAAGTTTGGCGGCAATCTGGGTGAAACGGGCAGTGTCAGTTTCATGTTTGACCGGGTTGGGCAAATCCTCTATCCCCATGATGTGGCTGATGACGAAGCAATGTTCGAAGCCGGACTTGATGCTGGTGCTGATAATGTCGAAAGCGATGATAACGGCCATGAGATCATTACCGCGGTTGAGGATTATAACAGCGTCCTTGAAGCGCTGGAGCAAAGTTTCGGCACACCGGAAGAATCCGATTTGACGTGGAAACCGCATAACACAACCCCGATTAACGAAGATCAGGCGCAGACATTCATGAAACTGATGGACGCGCTTGATGATCTGGATGATGTACAGAACGTTGCCTCTAATGTTGATATCCCCGAAGATGTCATGGCAAAGATGAATGGATAAACATCAGAGCGGTACAAACACGCTCAAGATATTATCACATCAGAAAGGCTGAACATGCGGATATGCGGCATTGACCCGGGGCTTAGAACAACAGGCTGGGGGATTGTTCGGTTTGACGGCAACCGGCTGATCTGGGTTGCTGACGGGATGATCCGTCCTGATCCGGATGCTACCATGCCGGAACGGCTTCATCATATCCGGACAGGTCTGGCTGAGGTGATTAAAACCCATGACCCTGATCGCGCCGCTATCGAAGAGATTTTTGTTGCTAAAAATGCCGCATCCGCGCTTAAACTTGGTATGGCCAGAGGCGTGGCAATGGTTACGCTGGCTGAGGCCGGACTTGCGGTGGATGAAATATCAGCGCGGCGGGTCAAGCAGAATATCACAGGGTTAGGCCGTGCCGATAAAACCCAGGTTTCTGCCATGATATCGCGGTTATTGAATATCACGCCATCCGGCGTTGATGCCGCTGACGCGCTGGCGGTTGCTATTTCGGCATCTAACGAAACCGGCGGGTCGTCCCATGACGATTTGGCACCGTCCCAAGATGGACTTAGCCAAGCCATATCTGCTGCCTTGGCGCGGCAAGGGGGGCAGAGATGATTGCAATGTTGCGTGGCCGGATATTCGCATTAGGTGAAACAGACTGCATCATTGATGTTGGCGGTGTTGGCTATCAATGCCAGATGACGCGCCGGTGTCTGGAACGGTTAAGCCAGAATCCTGGCCAGAATAGTGACGAAGTAACCGTATATGTTGATACCAGCATCAAGGATGATAGCATCACTTTAACCGGATTTTCTGATCTGGATATCAAAGCCGCGTGGAAGCTGTTGCAAACGGTTCAGGGCGTGGGCATGAAAGCGGCGTTGTCCATTCTTTCGGCTTTAAGCCCTGATGATGTATTGCTGGCCATCGCGGCATCGGATAAAGCCATGATTTGCAGGGCTGATGGCGTTGGCCCGAAATTAGCCCAGCGTATTATTAATGAACTGGCAGATAAAGTATCTGATCTGCCGCCATCATCTGGCGGGCAGGGGGGAATATCTGGCGGCGGCGGCAATCTTGGTGCTGGTGATCCGGTGCTGGCTGATGCGGTATCGGCGCTGGTTAATCTGGGTTATGGCCGGGCAGAAGCCCATCAGGTAACAGCCGCATTGATCAGCAATATGGATAATCCGGGTCTGGAACAAGTCTTACCCGAAGCGCTGAAGCGGCTAGCAGAAGGAGTCCGGCGGTGACAGCAGAAGACACAGATAGGCTGATCAGCCAGACCGCACAGCAAGGCGATGACAGTTTACGGCCATCATCTTTGCGTGATTTTATTGGCCAGCCTTCCGGACTTCATAATCTGGAAACCTTTATCAAGGCGGCTGGCATGCGTGGTGAAGCGATGGATCATGCCTTGCTTCATGGCCCCCCGGGGCTTGGTAAAACAACACTGGCACAGATTATATCCCATGAATTGAAAGTGGGATTTCGCGCAACATCAGGGCCGGTGATTTCCAAAGCCGGTGATCTGGCCGCGTTGCTTACCAATCTGCAACCGCGTGATGTCTTATTTATTGACGAAATTCACCGGCTCAATCCGGCAGTCGAAGAAGTGCTTTATCCGGCAATGGAAGATTTCCAGCTTGATCTGATCATTGGTGAAGGCCCCTCGGCACGGTCGGTGCGGATTGATTTACCGCCCTTTACGCTGGTCGGGGCGACCACCCGTTCCGGTTTATTGAC
>JABIWM010000046.1 GCA_018701255.1 Alphaproteobacteria bacterium
CGGAATTAAAAAAAACTCTTAGCTACCGGTCGCTTCAAACCGTAACCATGATGGATAATCTGGGGATATGGCGCGCCTTGACCGGTGATCAGATTTTTATTGATGATTACGCGGCCTTATTTGATCTGGATATTGAACATAACGCCATGATGGCACTGGCGGTGCTGATCCCGCCGGCGGTTTGTGATGGGCTGGCCAGACGGTTAAAATTGTCACGGAACGCCACGCAATCGCTAGCACGGATGCGCACGCCGCTATCGGCTGAACAGATGGCGATATTGCTATCTGCTAAATATGCTGAGGAATGCTGGCGATGTTGCCAGCGTCAGGGCTGGCCACTGTCGGATGTTGCCGGAGCCGTTATCATTTCCGCTATCCGCAACAAGGGGCATTTGCCAAAAGCCACAGCAGAACATATTCGCCAGCAAATTACGCTGATCTGTCAGGCGGAGTGGCCGGATATGCCTGTCAACGGTAATGATATCCGCGCGCGCAGGATCACCGAAGGCAAGCAGATTGGCGCCTATTTGACCAAACTGGAAGATATCTGGGTGGCAGACGGATTTGTCCCAAATCGCCGCACCATGTTAACTTGGCTTGATGCAATGATAGCAAAAGACTAGCATCAGACCGGTATTTGAGCATCATATGCAGTCAGTGCTTAACTAGCGGATTTAACTGTCAGCGGATATACAGAAAGCGCATAACCATGACCCAGCGCAAACCATCGCCAGCGCCTTCGGCATCACTTGATGAAGCCACCTATCTGGATCGTCAGGATAAAGCATCGCAATGGTTTAAAGCATTGCGCGATCAGATCAGATCAGCATTTGAAGCCATTGAGGATGATTATGCGGCGGCGCATCCTGATACTGGCCATAACGCTGGGCGGTTCGAAGAAACCGCATGGCACAGAGATGGCGGCGGTGGTGGCGTGATGTCTGTCATGAAAGGACAGGTATTTGAAAAGGTCGGGGTTAATATTTCAACAGTAACCGGCACTTTTGATGACGCGTTTCGTGGTCAGATTCCGGGTACTGCTGATAATCCCACATTCTGGGCTAGCGGCATTTCGCTGGTCGCCCATATGCGAAACCCCTATGTTCCAGCGGTTCACATGAACACCAGATATATCAATACTGGCGGCATCAAAGGCAAAAGATGGTTTGGCGGTGGCGCGGATTTAACGCCGATTATATGGAATGATCAGGATGTGGCGGATTTTCATACCAGTATGAAAACCTGCTGTGATGCTTATCAGCCCAATTACTATCCGGATTTTAGCGCGTGGTGCGATGATTATTTCACGCTCAAGCACCGTAACGAAAAACGTGGTGCTGGCGGCATATTCTATGACTATCTGGATCAGGGCGATTTTGATTCGGAATTTGCCTTCACCCGTGATGTCGGACTGGCCTTTGCTGATATATATCCGGCATTGGTGCGGCGGCGGATGGAAGACGCATATACCGCAGAAGACCGGGAGTATCAGCTGGTTCGCCGTGGCCGGTATGTTGAGTTTAATCTGCTTTATGATCGCGGCACGGTGTTCGGTTTAAACACGGGCGGCAATGTAGAAGCTATCCTGATGTCACTGCCGCCAGAGGTGCGGTGGCCGTAATGCTGGGCATAATGCCGGCATGATTAGGGCAATTGGTCGCAGATACCTAAGTTCAGGCTATGCTATGGGCATTATTTGCTTGGTCAGCATTATGCCTGTCGTTATAGTATGACCGTTGAATAATACTGTCATCGCGCACAGCATGGTTTATTATCATAAACCTGCTTTTAAGGGGGACTCATGAGCGATACCGTGGAAAATCAGGGGCGACGTGATTTTATTGTCGTTGCCACCAACACTATGCTGGCGGTTGGTGCTGCAGCAGTCATTTATCCATTTGTTAATCAGATGAATCCGGCAGCAGATACGCTGGCTCTTTCCTCGATTGAGGTAGATATATCCGGCATCGAAGAAGGCCAGGCCATTACCGTTAAGTGGCGGGGTAAGCCTGTATTCATCCGGCATCGTACCGCCAAGGAAATTGAACTGGCTGGTCAGGTTAACATGGATGATCTGCGTGATCCGCAAGGTGATCTGGATCGGGTGGAAAAACCTGAGCTTCTGGTCATTCAGGGGATTTGCACCCATCTGGGCTGTGTACCTCTGGGGCAAAAAATTAGTGAAGTAAAAGGTGACTATAATGGCTGGTTCTGCCCATGTCATGGCTCACATTATGATACTTCAGGCCGTATTCGCAAAGGCCCGGCACCGACAAACCTTGAAGTGCCACCTTACACATTCCTTTCAGATAACGTCATCAAGATTGGCTAACCGGAGCATTTGATATGTCATCTCCTGAGTTTAAGAATCCCGTTGTAAAATGGATTGATCACCGGCTTCCGGTGTTTAGTTTCATGCATCATGAATTGCATGAATATCCGACTCCTAGAAATCTGTCCTATTTGTGGAATTTAGGATCGCTTGCCGGTCTTGCGCTGGTGACTATGATTGTCACTGGTATCATTCTGGCTATGCACTACACGCCACATGTTGATCATGCGTTTGAATCCGTTGAACGGATCATGCGTGATGTCAATCATGGCTGGCTGATCCGCTATATCCATATGAACGGTGCCAGTTTCTTTTTCATTGTTGTCTATATTCATATTTTCCGTGGGCTTTACTATGGATCGTATAAAGCCCCTAGGGAATTGTTATGGATATTGGGCGTGCTTATTCTGTTGCTGATGATGGCGACCGCTTTCATGGGTTATGTCTTACCATGGGGACAGATGAGCTTCTGGGGCGCTACGGTGATTACCAACCTGTTCTCGGCTATTCCGTGGATTGGTGACAGTATTGTGGTTTGGCTCTGGGGCGGGTTTTCTGTTGATAATCCAACGCTAAGCCGGTTCTTTGCTCTGCATTATCTGATGCCGTTTCTTATTGTTGGTGTTGTTATTCTGCATATTATTGCTCTGCACCGGTTTGGATCAAATAACCCGCTGGGTATTGATGTTAGCGGCAAGCAGGATACGATCCCGTTTCATCCATATTATACCAGTAAGGATTTGTTCGGGGCGATGGTATTCCTGACTATCTTTGCGTCTGCTATTTTCTTCTATCCGAACTTCCTTGGGCATCCGGATAACTATATTCCGGCCAATCCATTGCAAACACCGGCGCATATTGTGCCTGAATGGTACTTCCTGCCATTCTATGCCATCCTGCGCGCTATCCCTGATAAGCTGGGCGGTGTGTTAATGATGTTTGGTGCCATTGCGGTGCTGTTTGTTCTGCCGTGGCTGGATCGCTCACCGGTCAGAAGCGGACGGTTCCGTCCATTATTCAAGATGTTTTTCTGGGTGCTGTTAGCGGATTGTGTTCTGCTAGGTTATCTGGGCGGCAAACCGGCTGAGGGGATTTATGTTATGCTGTCGCGTCTGGCAACGGCATATTATTTCATCCATTTTCTGGTGATCCTGCCGCTGTTATCTGTGGTGGAAAAAACGCGGCCATTACCGCAATCCATTTCAACACCAGTTACCGGTGGCGGAATGGTTTCAGCACCAGCGGCTAAAAGGGGGAAAGCCGATGTTTAAACGCATAAATCAGACAATTTGTGCTGGTGGCATTGCCATGCTGGCTTGTGTGGGGGTTATGGCAACAGCTGCTATTACGCCTGCGATGGCGGCCGGTGGTGGCGGTGATATCAAAGATCATGAATGGACATTTGATGGGCCATTCGGATATTTTGATAAAGCCTCTCTCCAGCGCGGATTTCAAGTCTATCGTGAGGTATGTTCCTCATGCCACGGCCTGGAATATATTGCGTTCCGCAATTTTGCTGATCTTGGATATTCTGAGGGTGAGATTAAAGCGATAGCGGCCGAATATGAAGTTATGGATGGCCCTGACGAAGAAGGTGAGATGTTCACACGGAATGCTATTCCTGCTGATCGTGTGCCTTCGCCATATGCTAATCAAAACGCGGCACGCGCATCGAATGGGGGGGCTTATCCGCCTGATCTGTCTTTGATTGCCAAAGCAAGGCCAAATGGAGCGAACTATCTGTATAGCTTGCTGGTCGGATATAAAGATGCCCCACATAGCGATGAAGTGCCGGATGGCATGTATTACAACACGGCATATAGCGGCAATCTGATTGCTATGCCGCAACCGCTTTATGGTGATGATATTGAACTTGCTGGCGGCGGCGATACCTCAATCGAAGCTTTATCCGAAGATGTCGTGACGTTCCTCGCATGGGCGGCCGAACCGGAAATGGAAACCCGTAAACGGACAGGGATTGCCGTTATGCTGTTCCTGTTTGTCATGTGTTTCGTGTCTTATGGTTCTATGCGCTATATCTGGGCAGATATCAAAAAATCAAAAGCTTAAAGATAAGCTAACCTGATCTTGAAAACGCCGGTTCAAAACCGGCGTTTTTTATGTCCGGAATTTGAGTTGACAGAACTGACCATAGCTAAGCAGAATAGGGGATTGGATATATCTGACAAATAAGGGGGGATATATGCCGGACGTTAATGCTGTAAATAAGCTGATTTGTGAGGAATGCGGGACGCAATTTAATTGCGGATCAACCAAGGATCATAGTTGCTGGTGCGTAAACTTGCCCAATATGCGCGGCCAGTTTGATCTTGCCGGTGCTTGCTTATGTCCGGATTGTCTAACCCTTGGGCAAGCAAAAGCTATCACCAAACAGCGTAAATCACGGCAAAAGATCAGAGATAAAAACGCTATCCGTTAAGCAGATGATCAAACATTGAACCGGAAGTGAAAGACATCGCCGTCTTTGACCATGTAATCCGCGCCTTCAATGCGTAACTTGCCAGCATCTTTAGCTCCTGCCTCACCCTGATTGGCAATATAGTCCTCATAGGAAATGGTTTCTGCGCGAATAAATCCACGTTGGAAATCAGTATGAATCACACCGGCGGCTTCAGGTGCTTTGGCATCATTCGCCACTGTCCATGCGCGGGCTTCTTTCGGGCCAACGGTGAAAAAGGTAATCAGATTCAACAGCCGGTAGCCAGCATAGATCATGCGGGCAAGCCCGGCTTCTTCTAACCCCAGATCATTCAGAAACTCTTTTTTCTCATCCGGGTTGAGGGCGATAATTTCGGATTCAATCGCCGCCGATACCACCACCATATCAGCCCCTTCGGCGGCCGCTTTTTCGGCAACTTTCTGGGTCAGGCTATTGCCGGAAATAGCATCGTCTTCGGATACATTGCAAACATAAAGCACTGGTTTACCGGTTAACAGCTGAAGACTAGGCAGTGATTTGCGCTCATCTTCGTCAAGGGTAGGAATGGCGCGGGCGGGCAGTCCTTCGGCTAACCCGTCCCTTAATTTTTCCATTGTAGCCATCATGGCCTTGGCGTCTTTGTCCTGACCGCGTGCCTTTTTCACCAGATTAGCCAGTCTGCGTTCAACCGAATCCAGATCAGCAAGCATCAATTCTGTTTCTACGGTTTCCGCATCACGGATAGGATCAATGCTGTCATCAACATGGGTGATATTGCTATCCTCAAAACACCGTAATACATGGGCAATGGCATCAACTTCGCGGATATTGGCAAGAAACTGATTGCCCAGTCCTTCGCCTTTGCTAGCCCCACGCACCAGACCGGCAATGTCAACAAACTCAAGCTGGGTGGGTAGGATTTGTGCTGATTTAGCAATGCTGGCCAGTTTATCCAGTCTAGGATCAGGCACCGCAACACGTCCGGTATTTGGCTCAATCGTGCAGAATGGGTAATTGGCCGCATCCGCCGCCGCGCTTTCTGTTAAGGCATTGAACAGAGTGGATTTGCCAACATTAGGCAAGCCAACGATACCGCAATTAAAGCCCATGTTATGTCTCCTTAGATGTATTGCCAGCAGATGTGTTGCCAGCAGAAGTGTCTGATATGGCAGGGGCAGGGGTTTTGCGGGCAACCGCCGTCATAAACGCCTCATGCCCGTCACTATCCCATAATGTCCATAAATCCGTCATGCATTCCAGCAATGGGTTCAGCCAATTTCTATCTGCTTTATCAAAATCGGATAGAACATGCTGATCAACATCAGCGTTAAACCGTGACCGCCCAACACCGACCCGCAAACGCCAGTAATTCTGCCCCAGATGCCGGTCAATATCCCGCAATCCGTTATGACCACCATGCCCACCACCCATTTTGACGCGAATCTTGCCAGCGGCCAGATCAATTTCATCATGAATAACCGTCAGATGGTCAGGGCTTTCCTTATAGAACTTCATTAGCTCAGCCACAGGAAGGCCAGAACGGTTCATATAGGATTGTGGTTTGAATAACAGCGTTTTGTTAATGCCGATACGACCTTCGGCTAACTGGCCGCCAAATTTATCTTTCCAGGGTGTGAATCCATAGCGATCAGCAAGCTGATCCACCATCATAAACCCGACATTGTGACGGTGCGATGCATAGCGCGATCCGGGATTACCAAGACCTGCAACGATACGCATCACACCCCCCTTAGCCGAAGGTCAGACGAATCTATTCTTCTGATTCGCTTGATGATTCTGCTTCTTGTTGTGCTGTTTCATCATCGCTGGTTTCTACCTCAACAGTAGGCGCGGCGATAGTTGCGATAGTGAAATCTCTATCCGTGATAGTCGGCTGTGCATCATTTGGCAGTGCAATCGCGCTGATATGAATGGAATCGCCGATATCTGTTCCGGCCAGATCAACAGTCAAGTTATCCGGAATATTAATAGCAGAACAGTTCATTTCAATTTCATGCCGGACAACATTCAACACGCCGCCACCCTTAAGGCCGGGTGATGTGTCTTCGTTGATGAAGATAACAGGAACCATGGCCGTCACAGTAGAAGATGCGGTAATGCGCAGGAAATCAATATGCAGAGGACGGTCATTAACCGGATGAAACTGAATATCCCGTGCAAGCACATCGGTGCTTTTGCCTTCGACTTCCAGCTTGATCACATTACTCATGATACCGGGCTGGTTCATCATTTTTGTAAACGTGTTGGCATTAATATTAATGGTTTCAGGGGCGATTTTACCACCATAAATGACGGCAGGAATGAGACCGGATCGACGAGCCGCCCGGGCGGACCCCTTACCTGCCCGGTCACGCTTAGTCGCGCTCAAATTCAAATTGTCTGACATGTTAAAACTCCATAATTTGTCAAAACTACCATGCCTCCAGGGGTGCCATGGCCTTTCTCAGTCCGGCATGTTTAGCGTGAAAAGCGCAGATCAGCAAGCGGAATATGTGGTCAGACGGCTTTAGTCAAAAAGCGAGGAAACCGACCGTTCTTCATTAATCCGGATAATAGCCTCACCCAGAAGGGGAGCAATGGAAAGCTGGCGCACATTATGGGCAACGCGCATGGCTTCTGTGGCTAGAATAGTATCTGTTGTTACCAGCGCTTTCAGCGGTGACGAAGCCACCCGTGATACTGCACCACCAGACAACACGCCGTGGGTAACATAGGCTTCGACAGAAAGCGCGCCGCTTTCCATCAATGCACTTGCGGCATTACAGAGCGTGCCGCCCGAATCAACAATATCATCCACCATGATGCAGTGGCGGCCAGAAACATCACCAATAATGTTCATGACTTCTGATACGCCGGCTTTCTCACGCCGCTTATCAATAATGGCGAGTGCCGCATCCAGTCGCCGCGCCAAAGCCCGCGCCCGCACCACGCCGCCAACATCCGGCGACACAATCATCAGATTGCCATTAGGAAACCGTTCCTTGATATCGGCAATCAGAACCGGTGCAGAAAACAGGTTATCAGTAGGAATATCAAAAAAGCCCTGTATCTGATCAGCGTGCAGATCAACCGTCAGCACCCGGTCAGCACCAGCAGATGTGATCAGATTGGCGACCAGTTTTGCAGAAATCGGCGTCCGGGGCCCGGATTTACGATCCTGTCTGGCGTAACCGTAATATGGCAGAACAGCGGTGATCCGTCTGGCCGATCCACGCTGGAGAGCATCAAGCGTTACCAGTAATTCCATCAAGTTATCATTGGCCGGATATGATGTGGATTGAATGACGAACACATCCTCACCCCGGACATTTTCCTGAATTTCGGCAAAGACTTCCATATCTGCAAAACGCCGGATATCAGCTTTTGTTAATGGAACATTGAGATAAGTTGCTATGGCTTCAGCAAGAGGACGGTTTGAATTGCAGGCCAGAATTTTCATCGAGAACAACCAGATTTATGATAAAAAAGTGATACCAATTGTGGCGCAAGCGATCAAGTTAAAAGACAACACCCCGGACAGGTTTTTTGGCAAAGACCAATTTTTTTAGTCATGTAATGATACATGAAGCCAGTAATCCCAGAAAACAGATCATAAAAAAAATAATGAGATGCGGCATATGAGTCAGATGTCCTTTTGCAAAAATGATATACTATTTGGATATTCGCTGGCATAGGCCGTTGATATCTAGCGCAATTCATAGCCCGATAATAGTCATTAAACGGCCGGTATCTGGCGCGGATTGATGGGTGGCGCGGCGATGGCTGAAAAATACATCAGGCTCGCTATATGTATCACGATTTATGGTCAGATGCCGGATATGTTCGGATGTCAGGCAATGGGCGGCAAATCCGGTCAGATCAAAGCGATATTTATGATCTGCCGCATCAGGGGCAAAACATGTTTCTGCCGCCGGGTCATAGGCTAAAGCCGCATCGCGCAAATCTGCCCCTACCTGATAGGATTGCTGTTGAATAGCAGGGCCGATGACAGCGGTGATATGATCACGGCTTGCCCCCAGATCACACATGGCATTGACGGTTGCTGTTAATATGCCGGTTACCGCCCCGCGCCAGCCGGCATGCGCCGCCCCAATAACGCCATGGGTCGTGTCAGCAAAAATAACAGGTACACAATCAGCAGTCAGAATCAGAAGCCCAAGCTCCGGTGTGTTTGTTACCAGCGCATCCGCCTCAACAGGTTCGGATAATGGTTCGGTGACGGCTATGGCGCGTGCCGAATGCACTTGATACAGGCTACATATCTGATCAGCAGAAAACCCAAGCGCTGTGGCGGCCATGTGCCGGTTCTGGCTGATCAGATGGTTATCATCATCAGAACCAAAGCCGCCATTCAGGCTGTCATAATGTCCTGTGCTAACGCCGCCCTGACGGGTGAAAAATCCATAGCGGATATGCGGCGGCTGGAAATCATCATGGGTGAGATAGGGGGGATGTGATAAAGACATAATAGATATAAACTTTGCTTTAATGTTAGGTGTCGGGCTGTGCTTGCCACCCCGGTAAGGGCGCGGCATTCACATGATCAGGGTTAGCGTTGTGTTGCGGTATTAGCGCCATGACTTTAAAAGCCTGCCCCATCTGTGCCGGATTGACAAGCCGGTCAAGTTCAGACAGAAGCCGCCGCCGCAATTCCGGATCAGCCTGTTCAGCCAGCTGTTCGGTGCGTTCCCTGATGCCAATCAATGTTAGAAACTGGCCTTGAGTTTGCAATGGCGTTGCCGCTAAACCATGTGCCATAGCCACGGCCTTTATTTGTGAGAAATCAACCCATGCGGTCAGATCAGCCTGACCGGTATGTTCCAGAATATCAACCGGCTGATGCTGATAAACCGCTTGAATGCTATCACCAAAACCATCAGCTTTGCCGTAATCAATGATTAGCATAGCCCCGCCATATGCCTTAATGCGGCGGCTAAGGCTGGCCATAATCGCGGGCAGAGCGGGGGCGGTGCTGATTACCAAAGGATCAGGGCGTTTTATTGCCATATCCTGATCAGCAGATGTAACAGCAGTTTTAACAGTGTCGGGGACGATATCAGATGCAATAGCCATCCAGCCCAGTTGCCAGCCATCCGCGCCGGATGTAATAACCTGTTCCTGCCAGTCGCTATCGGATAGGCGGAATTGCCGGACAGGAAGCGCGTCAAAAAACTCATTCGCGATAATAAGCAATGGCTGATCGGGAAGCGCGTCCACCGATTGATGCCACTGGATATCGGTGTCAGATATATGGCTGAGCGCATCTTGCTGGGCGTGGGTCAAAGCAGGGCTGGTTTCTATCATATGAACGGGCGGAACAGCTAATGATGTCTGTCGCCATGCCCGCAACAGATCAGCCATTAATGTGCCGCGCCCGGGGCCAAGCTCAACCAGTGCCGTCTTTGATTCCAGATGCTGTGATTGGCATTGATGGGCTAGCCATAATCCGGTTAATTCCCCGAACATCTGTGATATTTCGGGGGCGGTAATAAAATCACCATCCGCGCCAATGACCTGATCACGGCGATAATAACCCAGTGTCGGATGATAGAGCGCAATATCCATATAGTCATGAAGGCTGATGAAACCATCAGCCGATATAATTTCATCAATATAATCACGGAGTGCAGTCATTTACCGGCCTCACGCTGGATATGACGGCCAGCAGATGATGATCGGATGATCAGATATAATCCGGCGATAATCATTGGCAGGCTAAGCCATTGCCCCATGGTGGTGCCGCTAATCAGAAACCCCAGCTGGCTATCCGGTTCGCGGAACAGCTCAATAAAACTGCGGGATAGGCCGTAGCCAGTCAGAAAAACACCAGACAGAAGACCAAGCCGTTGTCTGGCACCTAGCCGTAACAGAACAAGCATGATGATAAACAGAATCAGCCCTTCGAGGAGCGCTTCATATATCTGGCTAGGATGGCGCGGCAAATCACCAGCCATGCTTGTGTCGCCTGATTTGATGCAGGTGCCCTGATTGAACACCACGCCCCATGGCATGTCGGTTATCCGTCCATAAAGCTCACAATTAATGAAATTGGCTGTCCGACCCAGTAACAACCCTATCGGAGCAACGATAGCAACCAGATCAGCCAGTTGTAAAAACCGGATACGGTGCTGGCGGCTGACGATATAAACCGCCCCTATCATGCCCAGCAAGCCACCGTGAAATGACATGCCGCCTTTCCAGACGGCGAGGGCTTCTAGCGGCTGGCTAGCATAATAGGGCAAATTGTAGAACAATACATAGGCAAGCCTGCCGCCCAGAATAATGCCGATAATGCCAGCATTAAGCAGCGATTCGAGCGGTGGATGCCCCACCGGATCATGCGCTGGCCGTGTGATAAGACGCAAAATGAACCAGCCGATCAGGATACCGGCTATATAGGAAAGCGCATACCATCTGATAGCCACCGGCCCTATTTGAAACAGCACTTCATCAGCAAAAGGAAAGGGAATCGCCGCTATCGCTGGACTATCATTAAGATTCCATGGCGTTTGTGTTGATGGCTGGATCATGAATAGCGTATTCCCTGTTTGCTGGCCGTATTTATATTGCCTGTAAAGTAAGGGTATAGCATGGCAAATGCTTCTGCTAAACCACAATAAAATGTAGTTTTTATGTTTAGCGCTACTATATCTTGTTTTCTGGCTAAGATGTATCTATGATGAAACATATCGGCCGTTCAATATAAGGCACAAACACATTATGCATATTCGACCATCACAATCTGACATTGTTCTGGATCATCCTATTGCCATTATGCAAGGTCTGGTTGAGGCTAATGACTGGCAAATCCACCATCAGTCTAATGATGAAATGGCCATAGAAATATCTGGTTACTGGTCTGATTATTATGTCAGCATCAAGTGGCATGATGATCATTCATCTGTGCATATATCGGCATTGCTGGATATTTTTGTGATTGAGCAGCAAAAATCCGAAATGATGGAATTGATTAGCCGCCTGAATGAACGGACATGGCTTGGGCATTTTGTTCTCACCCAAGAAGACGGCTGTCTGATGTTTCGGCATACAACCCCAATGCGCGGAACTGGCGGTGCAACCCAGGAACAGATCATTGATCTGATTGAAGCCACCGTTGCCGAATGTGAAAAATATTATCCGGCGTTATTCCAGCTTTCTATCGGTAGCGTATCGGCAAATAGCGCAACAGAAACCGTTTTGATGGAAACCGCTGGCCACGCCTGATATAATGGGCGTGAAACAGTAACGGTATAAACTAATGACACATATTATGCTTTGCGGATGCGGCAAAATGGGGCAAGCGTTGCTTCATGGCTGGCTTAATCATGCTGATTCTATCGGGATCAGCAAGGTAACGATTATTGACCCCAATCTGGATAAGCTGACCGGCTTGCCGGATCATCCGCTGGTGACATATTTAGATAATTATGCCGCCCCCCCACAACAAAAGGCGCAAGTGATTGTCCTTGCCTGCAAACCGCAGGATATGGCGGCGGCGATTGCGGATATGAACCCGCTGGCCACGGCTGATACGATCTGGCTTTCCATTGCGGCGGGCATATCGGTGGAATGGATGGCTGAACATATTTCTATCCATGCCGGTATGGGACAACAGATTATCCGCGCCATGCCCAATACACCATCGGCATTGGGGATGGGCATAACGGCGTTATCCGGCCATCCGGCATTAACCGCTGGCAACCGGCAATTTGGCCTTGCCATGCTAAATGCCGTGGGTGAGGTGATAGAAGTCGAAGAACATCTGATGGATGCCGTAACCGCGGTATCTGGTAGCGGCCCTGCCTATATATTCCATCTGCAAGAAGCGATGGAAGCCAAAGCCATAGCTATGGGTATTGATGCTGGCGCGGCACGGCTAATGACCATGGCAACGATCCGTGGTGCGGCAGAGCTAATGTGGCAAAGTGATGAGCCGCCAGCAAAATTGCGCCAGAATGTGAGCAGTCCGGGCGGCACGACACTGGCCGCGCTGGATCATCTGATGGGTGATGATGCGCTGATCAAATTAATGGCGAAAGCGATGGAGGCCGCGCGAAATCGATCTGCAGAACTTGGCAAATAGGGATTTACACCCTAAATCTATAATCAGGAACAGTAAAACAGGCGTTTCGGCATGACAACACATAAGCAAGACACAACACATCCGGTTGATCAGACGCGCCGTGCCATTGGCTCGGCAGCATTGGCATTGCTTGCTGATATGCCATTTTCTGATCTGACCGTTGATCAGGTGATTGCGGCGGCTGATATTGACGAAGCCAATGCTGATCTGGCGCGTTGTCTGTATCAACAGGTACTGGATATGGTGGAAACAGGATTAGCAAATATTGATGCTGATCTGGCGGCAAATCTGGCACAGGATGTTGCTGATGATCATGTGTCCACTACACGCGAAAAGATATTCGAAGGCCTGATTCAACGTTTTGAGGCGTATCGGTCATATAAACCGGTGATCCGTGCCATGAATAGCGCGTCACTGACACAGCCAAAAATCGGGCTGGTTATGGTTAACCGTCTGACACATGCGATGGGGCAATTGCTGCAGGTTACTGGCGGTGGCGGGTCGGGCATTGCCGGACGGATACGCGCAAAAGGGCTGGCTGGTATTTGCCTGTCTGTTCTCAATGACTGGCTCAAAGATGATACACCGGATATGGCAGAAACGATCCGGATGCTGGATAAACGGCTTCAGCAAGGGGAAAATCTGGCGGTAACATTACGGCTGATTACTCCTGAACCGGATCAGAACTCAACAACCCAGACATCACATGACGGTGATAAGGCAGAAACGCATGACAAATAGCCCAATCAGTTTTGATGATTTCATGAAGGTCGATATTCGCGTTGGTACGATTGTAAATGTTTATGATTTCCCCGAAGCCAGAAAACCGGCATGGAAGCTGGATATTGATTTCGGCGAGGAGATTGGGGTGAAAAAATCATCTGCTCAAATCACGGCGCATTATGGCAAAGATGATCTGATCGGACGGCAGGTTATTGCCGTGGTAAACTTTCCACCACGGCAAATCGGGCCGTTTATGTCAGAAGTATTAACACTTGGCCTGCCTGATCCTGATGGTGAGGTTGTTTTGCTACAACCCAGCCAGAATGTGCCAGATGGCGGCCGTTTGCACTAAACCGGTAATTGCAACCGAACCCGCAATCCGCCTTGCGGAGCATCACCAAGCAAAAGTTCACCACCATGAGTGGTCGCAAACTCTTTCGCAATAGAAAGCCCTAGACCAACACCGGTGCTGGTATTACCGGCCAGATTACGGCTAAACGGTTTTACCGCGGCACGGCGCATATCTTTGGGGATGCCGGTGCCATCATCATCGACCAGAATAGTGATCAGATTATCCTGATATTCAACAGAAACAAAACATTGCCCAGCATGTGTGATCGCATTGTTGATCAGATTACTGATCGTTCTGCGAAAAGCCATCTGGCGCAACGGAATATCTGGCAGGGTTTGATGTGGTGGCGTGAAATGAATAGCCGGATTTTCCCCGTGGTCGCGTGTAATAGCATGGTTAATCTGTTCCATGATATTCGTCTTTTCCACGTCTTCGGATATGGTACCGCTAGCATAATTCAGATATCCGGTGATCATATTTTCCATTTCCGTAATATCTTTTTCCAGCTCAGAGCGTGCCTGTTCATCCGCAATCATGGCCAGCGATAATTTCATGCGGGTAAGTGGCGTTCGCAAATCATGGGATACCCCGGCCAGCATTTCCGTTCGTTCAGATATCTGACGCTGGATGCGATTATACATTGCTTGAAAAGCGTGTCCGGCCTGCCGGACTTCGGTCGCGCCCTCAACGCGATAATTGATCGCCGGACGGCCTAATCCGATTTGTCTGGCGGCTTTGGCTAATCGGCGGATAGGACGGATTTGCCCGCGTAAGAACAGAATAGCAACTAGCGCAAGAACAATGGTCGTGCTGATTGTCCAGAGAATGAACAGCCATGATGTCGAGCTGAAAATCCGTTTCCGGCCAGCATCAATATGAAACACACCTTCGGGATATTGCACTGAAATGGTAATAAAATCAGCACTATCATCCAGATTCATGCGGAAAGGCAAATCCAGTTTTTGCTCAATGCTAAGTTTTAACTGGCGGCCAGCATAGGTTGATGTGACCTGATCCGAATGTGGCTGGACAATGCCCCCCGGCTCCCACCGGGTTTTGAACAGAAAATAGGATTGGGCAAAATAATTAGCATCACGAAGTGTTTCCGCCGATGGTGATGCCGATACCTGATCAACAACAACCGTAATATCAGCGGCCAGATTAGCCGCCATATAGCGGGTGATGTTATCCCAGTGCCGCCCATAGAACACCAGAACCGTGATGACTTGAACCAGAATAAGCGGGATAAGAATAATCGCCAGCATACGGCCAAATAATGTTTTGGGTTTGAGATAAGCCAGCATCAGTTTTCCTGTGTTCCCATATGATCAACCTGAAGCATCCACCCTTGCCCCCGTGCCGTCAATAAATAGATTGGCTTTCTTGGGTTCGGTTCCAGCTTGCGGCGCAATCTGGCCACCGCTACATCCAGACTGCGGCCTTCCATCTGGCTTACCATCATATCAGCCAGTTCTGTTCGCGATAGAATCATATTCGGATGGGCGGTAAAACAGGAAAGCAAATCACGTTCAGCAGATGTAAGCGCATTACGCTGTTGGCCGGTGCGAAGCTGTCCCATTTCCGTATCATATTCATGTGGGCCAAAACGGATAAGTGAAGCGCGTGCCGGATCAGATGCTGGGCGTATGGGTAAGTTATCCCCATCCGAACGGCGCAACAGATTGCGAAGCCGTAATACCAACTCTTCTGGCTCAAACGGTTTGGTCATGTAATCATCAGCGCCGGATTCAAGCCCTATCAAACGTTCGCCCGGTTCCCCCATCGCGGTCAGAACCAAGCATGGCGTTTTTACCCCACCGGTTTTGAGCGAGCGAACAAAATCCAGTCCGCTTTCTCTGGGCAACATAACATCAACAACAAAGGCATCAAAAAACGTGCCCTTGATCCGGTCGCGGGCTTCTTCTACTGATCCGGCACCTGTTGAGCGATAGTCTTTGCTATTGAGAAACTGCAATAGCAATTTCAATAACCGTTCATCATCTTCAATGACCAGAATATGATGTTTTCTATCTTGCACATATCACCTGTTTGTCATGCGGATTATCATGCTAGCATAAATGCACATTGTGTCAGGATTTTATCCTGATTTTGTCCTTATTTCATTCTAGTCATTGGCGTGCGCCGAAGCAATGGTAGCGTTTTATCATCCAGCATGGCTTCCATCACTGATATGAAACCGGTGACATCATTGGTGCTGACAGATTTGAATGCCTGAGCAAATCGCCGCCGCTGTATCATGGTGACATCATGTTCTAGCGTTTTGCCTTTATCGGTGAGCGATAGCAAACGCTGCCGTTTATCGGTTGTTCCCTGTTCCTGATGAATATAGTCATCGGTGATCAGATGCGACAGAACCCGCGACAGGGATTGTTTGGTAATATTGAGAATAGCCAGAAGATCGCTGACATTGATGCCCGGATTGCGGCCGACAAAATAAATCACCCGATGATGCGCCCGACCCAGATCGCAGCTGGCTAGCATGGTATCTGCTTCGGCCGTGAAGTCACGATAAGCAAAGAACATAAGCTCAATGCTGTAACGAAGCTCTTCTTCGCGAAGAAAAAGCGGGTGATGTGGTGTTTTTAAGTCAGCCATGTTGACATATTTTTCAGGATGTCGTTACTATGATGAATGGTTATCGCTATTCAAGGCGAAGATCAAGTATCAACAAGCCCTAAAGGTGGAACAAAATGAATATCGTGCCTTTTGACGATCGTGACGGACATATTTGGTATAATGGTGAAATGGTAGACTGGCGCAACGCCAAAACTCATGTGCTATCCCATGGATTGCATTATGCCAGTCTGGTGTTTGAGGGTGAACGCGCCTATGACGGTAAGATTTTTGAGAGCCGTAAACACACGGAAAGATTACGTTTATCCGCGCAATATCTGGATTTTGATCTGCCTTATACGGATGATGAAATTATTGCCGCTAAAGAAGCATTGCTAGCAAAAAGCGGGCTGAAAGATGCGTATATCCGCCCATTTGCTTGGCGCGGAAGTGAGATGATGGCGGTATCCGCGCAGAATACTAAAATTCATGTTGCTATCGCGTGCTGGGAATGGCCAAGCATGTTCGATATGGATACCAAAATGAAAGGTATCACGCTGGATGTGTCAGAATGGGCAAGGCCAAGCCCGCAAAGCGCACCAGTTCATTCAAAAGCCGCAGGGCTTTATATGATCTGTACCTTGTCCAAACATGCCGCCGAACGCAAAGGATTTCAGGACGCGCTTATGCTGGATTATCGTGGTTATGTCGCCGAAGCCACCGGTGCCAATGTTTTCTTTTTGATGGAAGACGGCAAGATTCATACGCCGATTGCGGATTGTTTTTTGAACGGTATCACCAGAAAAGCGGTTATCGCTATGGTGAAAGATATGGGGTATGAAGTGGTGGAACGCCATATTATGCCGGATGATCTGGCACAAGCGAAAGAGTGTTTTCTGACAGGCACCGCCGCCGAAATCACCCCTGTTTCGCAAATTGGTGATCATCACATGAACCCCGGATCAGATTGCCGCAACATTGTTGAGCATTACGCAAAATTAGTCCGTGGCTAGAGATTGATAGGCTAGAGATTGATAGATTAGAGATTGATATGATAGGGATTGGCTGATCGGTTTTATTTGGTTTCCTGCCAGCGGGTTCGTGCTGTCATATCGCTTTCGCGGGTGGAAACCCATTCCGTCACGCCATCAGCGGTTTGTTCTGATTTCCAGAACGGTGCTTCTGTTTTCAGATAGTCCATCATGAATGCCGTTGCCTCAGTCGCGGCCTGACGGTGGGATGATGTTGCCCCTACCAGAACAATCTGATCATTGGGGTATAGCTTACCCACCCGATGAATAATGATAGCTTTTCCTAATGGCCAGCGTGTCATTGCGGCATCACGAATAGCCGTTAATCTGGTTTCTGTCATGCCGGGATAATGTTCCAGCGTCATGGCCGCAACGGTGTGGTTATTATTCATATCACGCACTAGCCCGACAAAAAGCGAAATAGCCCCCGGCGTGTGCTGGCCGGTTGGTGCTTCGCGCAGTTCGGAATAAATGCGGGTTAAGTCAAAATCGTCTTCCTGAACACGGATAGTCATGATTAGCCGCCTGTCACTGGTGGAAAGAAAGCCACCTCGTCATGTGCTGTTACCGGATGATCGATATCAACATAAACCTGATTAACCGCCACCCGCACCAAGGTCATATCGGCCAGTGCTTTCTGGTGACCAGTGGATTGCTGGCGCAGAATATCCACCAGATCAGAAACGGTTTTAACCGTCTGATCATAGGTAATATCTTCGCTAGACGCGCCGATATGTTCTCTTAGCCATGCAAAATACCGTATATTCATAATGCCTCACCAAAGGGGATGAATTGACATGTGTCACCTGATTTAACATCGCCAATATCTGCAGAAATTTCAAGTAATCCGTCAGCTCCGGTTAGTGATGTCAAGACACCGGCACCAAACCGTCCATGTGGTTTTGCCACGGGTAAACCGGTATCAGTTGGCGTTAACGTGACGCGGATAAAATCTGTCCGGCCGGGTTTATGTTTGATATCAATGCCGCAAGTCACCGGAAAACGGCGCGGTTGGCGCGGTATTCCGCCAGCCTGTATCCGCAAAGCATCTGCAACAAGCAACAGATAGGTCACATAAACCGCCACCGGATTGCCGGGAATACAGAACACAGGGGTCTGGCCTATTGATCCTGCCGCAAACGGCCGTCCGGGTTTTATTTTTAGTCCGGCAAAATCAATAACACCGCCGCTAGCGGTAATCGCCGCGCGGGCAAAATCTTCGGAACCGCCAGAACTGCCGCCGGTAATGATAATCGCATCACAGCGCGTGGTCAGATCATTCATGGCATGGGATAGCTGGTCACGGTTATCACCAATAATGCCGCCATCATGCACCTGATAGCCATCATTGATCAGCAAACTGTTCAGCATGGGGCGGTTGGAATCATAGATATAGCCATTATTCGGTGCAGATTTCAATCTATCGCCGGATACCTGATCGCGGATATCTTTTAATTCTTCGCCGGTGGATAGTATCCCTACCATTAATGTCTGGCGGCATATTAACGTGTTCTTCCCGATGGCGGCGGCTAACCCGATTTCAGCCGAACCGAGCCGGGTATTTTTCATCAATGCAATATCGCCAGCTTTAATATTTTCGCCAGCTGGTCTGAAATTGCTCATCGGTTTTATATGATCGGGAAACGTGATCCATGTGATGCCGTCCTGTTCCGATATCTGGCAATGTTCCTGCATGGCGATAGTATCCGGATGATGGGCAGGATCAGCGGCCAGCGGCATAGGCGTGCCTGTCGTAATATAAATTGCGGTATCCGGCGCGAAGGCATGGGCAAGCGGATGGCCGGCATATGCTTTGCCAGATAAGGCCAATGTTCTGTTTGGAGCCGCTAATAGATCAGCATAACAACAGGCATATCCGTCAACAGCGGCGGTATTGGCAGGCGGCACATTGACATCTGAAATGACATCCTGCCCCAGAAAGGCGCCATGCGCCTGATCAAGCGGGCGCGCCGCGTTTGTATCTATCGGCGTGATGAGCCGCTTAAGCCGCGTCTTGGCTTCATCAAGCGATAATTCCGTGGTTAATTCCGTTAAGGGTATATCTGGGCTGTTGGTCATGCTGGCAATCTGGCTATAATGAAATCGGCAATCGATGCAGGATTATCAAGATCAAGACACGGAAGCGGGCAATCGTTAAGCGGGCTATTGCTTGCCACCGCAATAATGTGCGGCATGGTCAGATACAGGGGGGGATGTTCCATGCCTGAACGCCTGATTTCAATTTTCGGGATGGGTTCATTTTTATAGCCTTCTACTAGTACGATATCACTTGGCAATAATTCCCCCAGAAGCATGTTGAGATCAGCCTCACCAGCATCAGGAGTTTCTGTAAACTTAACGCGCCGCATCGCTGAGGAAACAAGAACTTGGCTTGCACCAGCTTTGCGATGACGCCAGCTATCCTTGCCCGGTATGTCCGCATCAAACGCATGATGCGCATGTTTGATCGTAGCTATATGAAACCCATTTCGGGTGATAATCGTGATCAGCTTTTCTGCCAGTGTGGTTTTTCCTGATCCGGAAAATCCGGCCAGCCCTATGACCAGTCGGTGCCGGGAAAGATTGGGGATATGCAGATCAGACATGGCGCAATGCTTTGATAAAATAATCAAGTCCGGTATAAAGCGTCAGCAACGCCGCCAGATAAAACGTGAATATAGTGACATCCAGCGCATAAGCCCAATGGTTGAAAAACGGGTATAGAATGACCAGTCCAATGGCGATGAATTGCAGAGTTGTTTTGAATTTTGCTATTTGCGTCACATGAAGTGTGACGCCTTTATCGGCCATGTGTTCGCGCAAGCCGGATACAAAAACCTCACGAAAAAGGATGATCAGCGAAGGATAAAGGATTGGCAGAGTGTTTTTATCTGTGGCTACTAATGCCAGCAAGCACCCGACAATCAGCAATTTATCAGCAATCGGATCAAGCATCCGGCCAAACCCGCTTAACACATTCCAGCGCCGCGCCAGATAGCCATCGAGCCAATCGGTCAAGGCGGCAACGGTAAACAGACCGAACGCCATCACGCGGAGAGCGTTTCTGCCATCAAAGATCAGCAAGGGCACAATAATAGCTATGCCTACCCGCAAAATTGTTATGGCATTTGGCAATTGTCGCATCATTGTATCCGTTCTCATGTTCCGCTATTCCGGCAGGCGTTTATTGTATTAGCTTTTATCATGAAACCAATGATAAATGATATCGGCAACATGTTGTGATATGCCATTTACTTTCATCAAATCGGGAATATCGGCGTTTGCCACCGCGCGGGCAGAACCAAAATGCGTTAATAATGATTTCTTTCTATATGCACCTATGCTCGGAATATCGTCAAGCGGATTACTTTTCTGAGCGGCAGAACGGCGCGTTCTGTGTGCGCCAATGGCAAAGCGGTGGGCTTCGTCACGCAAACGCTGTAAGAAATGCAGAACAGGCGTATTATGCGGCAGATTAAAACTGTCTTTATCGGTCTGATGGAATTCTTCCCGGCCAGCGTTACGGTCAACGCCTTTGGATATAGCAACCATGGGGACATCGGTAATACCAAGTGTATTCATGACCTCTCTTGCCGTTGATAACTGGCCTTTGCCGCCATCAAGCAAAACCAGATCAGGCCAGATGCCGGTTTCCCGATCAGGGTCTTCGCGGATAGCGCGGGAAAATCGCCGGGTTAATACTTCACGCATCATGGCAAAATCATCACCGCCAATGCCGGTTTGCTCGGTATCGGTTTTATCCTTATCGATATTAAACTTGCGGTAAAACGGTTTCATGAATCCATCTTCGCCGGCAACAATCATGGCACCAACCGCGTGACTGCCCTGAATGTGGGAGTTATCATAGACTTCTATGCGGCCGGGACGTTCATCAAGTTCAAATAATTCCTGTACGGCATCCAGCATTTTTTTCTGGGTTGAGCTGGCTGTTAGCTCGCGAGCCAGTGCTTCGCGGGCATTACGTTCGGCATTAGCCATCAATTTTCGGCGTTGGCCACGGGCAGGAACAGATATCTGCACTTTTCTGCCAGCTTTATTGCTCAGGGCTTCTGTCATTAGTGCGGCTTCTGGCATGGCATGATTGACAAAAATATCGGGCGGTGGTGGTTTGTCATCATAAAACTGGCCGATAAAAGCGGCGACAATGGCGGCGGGTTCTTCGTCTTTGTCATGGCGTGGAAAATATGCCCGATTGCCAAAATTAGACCCGTTGCGCATGAAAAACACCTGTACACAACTGCGTCCACTATCGCTGGTAAAGGCAATGATATCTGCATTCAGCTCGCCCGGCAGGTTAATGTCCTGATGCGCCTGTATCATGGTAAGGGCGCGAATCCGGTTGCGCCAGAGCGCGGCATCTTCAAACCTCAATTCATCGGCGGCGGCTTGCATATAGGTTGCGAATTCATCCTGTACGGATCGCGATTCACCATTAAGAAACCTTACCGCCTGATCCACCTGTTTCTGGTAATCTTCTTTGCTGATCTTGCCCGCACATGGGGCGGTGCATCGCTTGATCTGATATTGCAGACAAGGCCGTGTCCGTGCCGAAAAAATAGAATCAGAACAGTTCCGCAACAAAAACGCGCGTGTTAATTCTGTCACCGTGCGGTTGACCGCGTTGGCCGATGCAAACGGCCCGAACCACCACGCCTTGCGCTTGCGTGATCCGCGATGCTTATTAATCTGCGCCCATTCATGATCACGCGTGATCATGATATACGGAAAGCTCTTATCGTCACGAAGAAGGATATTAAACCGCGGCTTCAGCGTTTTGATCAAATTGGATTCCAGTAATAACGCTTCTACTTCGGTGCGGGTGGTGATGATTTCCATGCTCCGTGTTTCGGCGACCATCCGGGTTAACCGGTGGCTTAATCCGTTCGCACGGGTATAACTCAGAACGCGGCTTTTCAATCCTTTGGCTTTGCCAACATAAAGCACCTGACCATCATGTCCCAGCATCCGGTAAACACCGGGGCTGGTATCCAGACGCCTTGCCATATCACGGATAACCTGCAATCCGTGATTAAGATCAGGCAAAGCAGCATCCTTGGCTGTTTTTGTGTCTTCAGTAGGCAAAGATTTATTTTTGCCGGTTTTATCTGGTGCTGAATCAGTCATAGTCATAATGTGTGCTAATTTCGTGCTATTGCCAAGGTGGTATGGCGGTTTTTATACACCGAATCGCGTATCACATTGTCATCCCCCGAATCTGTGGATAAAGTTGTGGATATCATTCCGATACTTGAACAGGAATCGGACTATTCAGCCAAAAATACAAAATTGCACAAAAATTAGGCATAATAGTCAAAATGTATATTTTTCAATATGTTAGATAATATCAAGTGAAAAGTTTTTTATTGAAACCTTAATGAAATGTCTGTTTTTGGAACGTTTTATTTCAAAAAACATGTGTTGTTAACAAGTTACGCCATGAAGTTATCTATCTGGCTGATTTAAGACAGAAACCCAAGGCACGGATTTAATTAGGTTTTTTTTCTGCGGTGGCGTTCGTTGCGTTTGAATGCCAGTTGCGGGGCAGAGCCAATTTCCAGTTCTGAAGCTTCTAGCCGGCGAATTTCATCTCTGATACGGGCGGCTTCTTCAAACTCCAGATTAGCGGCGGCATTCTGCATTTTCTGTTCCAGACTTGCCACAGTATCGCGCATGGATTTGCCCACCATGGGGCCGGTTTCGGTTGATACTTCCACCCGATCCGCGCGATCATGGACAGAGCTGAGGATATCTTTGATTTTTGAGTTAATGGTGGCTGGCGTGATATTATTGGCGGTGTTATAGGCCATCTGTTTTTCGCGCCGCCGGTCGGTTTCGGATATGGCATATTCCATGCTTCCGGTGATACTGTCTGCATAGAGAATGACGCGTCCTTCGACATTACGGGCGGCGCGGCCAATCGTTTGAACCAGTGACGTGCGTGACCGCAAAAAGCCTTCTTTATCGGCATCCAGAATAGCAACTAGCGCACATTCCGGAATATCCAGCCCCTCACGCAATAGGTTAATGCCAATCAATACATCAAACACGCCTAGCCGCAGATCACGAATAATCTCAATCCGCTCGAGGGTTTCCACGTCAGAATGCATATAGCGGACTTTAACTCCGGCTTCATGCATATATTCGGTCAAATCCTCAGCCATTTTCTTGGTCAGTGTGGTGATTAGCACCCGCTGGTTTTTTACACTTGCCTCACGGCATTCGGCAATCACGTCATCAACCTGATGTTCGGTTGGCCGGATTATACATTGCGGTTCCACCAATCCTGTTGGCCGGACAATCTGTTCAACGAATACGCCGCCGGTCTGTTCCAGCTCCCACGCGCTAGGCGTAGCAGACACAAAAACCGTTTGCGGCCGGAACGCATCCCATTCTTCGAACTTAAGCGGACGGTTATCAAGGCAGGATGGCAGGCGGAAACCATATTCGGATAAAGTCGTTTTGCGCGCTCTATCGCCTTTATACATGGCACCGATTTGCGGCACAGTTACATGGCTTTCATCAATAAAAAGCAACGCGTCTTTGGGTAGATATTCGAATAATGTTGGTGGCGGCTCACCCTGACCACGGCCAGAAAGATAGCGCGAGTAATTTTCAATGCCGTTACAAACGCCGGTGGCTTCGATCATTTCCAGATCAAAATTAGTGCGCTGTTCCAGTCGCTGGGCTTCTAGCAGTCGCCCGCCCTGTTCTAGTTCATGCAGACGGGTTTTGAGCTCTTTCCGGATGCTCTTGCTGGCTTGCTGAAGTGTTGGTTTCGGGGTGACATAATGCGAATTGGCAAATATACGAACCGAATCCAGATCATCGTCACGCTGTCCGGTAAGTGGATCAAAGCTGGTGATGGATTCAATCTCATCACCGAATAGCGATATGCGCCATGCGCTGACCTCAAGATGGGCGGGGAATATTTCCACGACATCGCCGCGTACTCTGTAACACCCGCGTTGAAAAGACATGTCATTCCGGGAATATTGTAATTCTGTTAATTGGCGCAATAGCTGTTGGCGTTCGATGCGCTGGCCTTTCAACAACCGGATCACCATGCCGGAATAGGTTTCAACAGAACCGATGCCATAAATGCAGGATACCGAGGCCACAATCACCACATCACGGCGTTCCAGCAAAGCACGGGTTGCGCTATGCCGCATGCGGTCAATCTGTTCGTTGATAGTTGCTTCTTTTTCGATAAAGGTATCGGAACGGGGAACATAGGCTTCGGGTTGATAATAATCATAATAAGACACAAAATATTCAACAGCATTATCCGGAAACAGGGTTTTCATCTCACCATATAGCTGTGCTGCCAGTGTTTTATTTGGTGCCAGAATAAGCGACGGTTTCTGCATGGCTGAAATAATATGCGCCATGGTAAAGGTTTTGCCGGAACCGGTTACCCCCAATAACACCTGATCACGTTCGTTTTGCATCACCCCATCAACCAGATCACGAATAGCCGCTGGTTGATCACCAGCAGGTTCGTAATCGGTTTCTAGCCGAAGCGGAATATGTTTATCGTATTCATCAGCAAAAAGCGGCTGAACAGATTTTGTGAGGCTATTATCATCCATAAGACATAATATAGGGCATTGTTAGCGTATCGTGAATAGGCTGATACAGATTTTACTTGCAAGATATGGCGGCGGCTTTTACGACATGAATATAGAATGACATATTGGAGGCTATCATGGGAATTCTGGCATCGCGTATGAATGCGATCAAACCATCACCAACTATTGCGGTAACAACGAAAGCCGCTGAGCTGAAAGCGGCCGGCCGCGATATTATCGGCCTTGGTGCAGGTGAGCCGGATTTTGATACCCCCGAACATGTTAAGGACGCGGCGCGGCAGGCGATTGCCGATGGCAAAACCAAATACACCGCCGTTGACGGCATACCAGAGCTAAAGGCCGCCATTGTTGATAAGTTCAGCCGTGAAAATAATATCACCACTACCACCGCCAATATCACCGTTGGGACAGGCGGCAAGCAGGTTTTATATAATGC
Organism: Alphaproteobacteria bacterium; assembly: GCA_018701255.1. Classification (GTDB taxonomy): domain Bacteria; phylum Pseudomonadota; class Alphaproteobacteria; order Puniceispirillales; family UBA1172; genus UBA12202. Next base: position 25,603 of record JABIWM010000046.1, read on the forward strand.
CATCATGGCCAGCGTAGAAGATCAGGATGAAGTCATTATTCCGGCGCCGTATTGGGTATCCTATCCTGATATTGTGATGCTGGCCGGGGGCAAGCCGGTTTTTGTATCTTGTCCGGCTAATGCTGGTTTCCGCTTGCTGCCGGAACAACTGGAAGACGCCATTACCGATAAAACAAAATGGCTGATTCTGAATAGCCCGTCAAATCCGACTGGTGCCGGTTATACCGCCGCTGATCTGAACGCGCTGGCCGATGTTCTGCGAAAGCATCCGCATGTCTATGTGCTATGCGATGATATGTATGAGCATCTGGTCTATAACGATTTTACATTTGCAACACTGGTAGAAGTCGCCCCTGATCTGCAGGACAGAGTGCTAACCATGAATGGCGTGTCAAAAGCCTATTGCATGACTGGCTGGCGCATTGGATACGCCACGGGCCCAAAACCGTTGATCAAGGCTATCGCAACAATCCAGTCACAATCGACCTCAAGCCCGAATTCTATTGCCCAGCATGCCGCCGTTGCCGCGCTTAACGGATCACTGGATTTTATGGTGAGTAACCTCAAGGCATTTGATCAGCGGCGACAGCTGGTCGTTGATAAACTGAATGCGATTGATGGGCTAATCTGTGCTGATCCGGATGGCGCGTTTTATGTATATCCATCTATCGAAGGGGTTATTGGCCGCAAACGTCCGGATGGGCAGGTGATTGCATCTGATAGTGATTATGTGACATGGCTGCTCGAAGATGGCGGTGTTGCGGCGGTTCAGGGCGCTGCATTCGGGCTGGAACCGCATTTCCGCATTTCCTATGCCACCAGCACAGAAGCACTGGAAGAAGCTTGCTTGCGGATTAAAGCATCAACCGAAAAACTATCTTAACATCCTATATTGTATAAGCTGATCACGATAATGTGATCAGCTTTTGGCATTGCTGATCTTATGTTGGCCATATTTTGCGCTATGTTAGGTATCAGGCGAAACAGATGTTGTGGAGACAA
>JABIWM010000047.1 GCA_018701255.1 Alphaproteobacteria bacterium
CAAAGCTAGTGGTGACACACGGTTCAGATGCTTAACTTTCAACTTGCCGGAAAACCGCATCAGCATATCACCCAGCCGGCGAATATCCGTCAACCCGCGCGCCGCTTCGTGTCGGGGGGCTCTGATCAGAATATGATCAGGCTGATGCTGCAACAGAACATCATATATCAAATTAGAATTAATGGTCATCTGGCGGCCGGTTTTTGCCGCCCCCGGCAGACGTTTTTCCAGTAATCCGGCAATCGTTGCTACCACACGGAATGACCGTTTGAGCATCGTGCTTTCCAGCATCCATTCTTCCAAATCATCGCCCATCATATCTGGCGATAGCAACTGGTCAGGTGTATCCACCCGCCGCAATGACCATACCGCAATAGCATAATCCGTGGCGACAAATCCAATTGGTTTCAGCCCCAGTCTTTCCATCCGCCGGGTCACCAGCATGCCCAGCGTCTGATGCGCGTTCCGGCCTTCAAAGCCATAAATCACCGTATAATAGCGGCCGCCACGGGGGAATGTTTCCACCAGCAAGCTATCCGCATCCGGCAGATCAGATGTCCGGCTTTGCATATGCAACCATTGGCGGAGCGCAAGCGGGTAATGATCCCATAAATGATTTTTCCCATTTATATTTTGACCCATCATAGCGCGGATACGATCAGCCAGATTGCTAGTCAGCGGCAAGCGGCCACCAGCATAGGCCGGCACTTTGGGTTCGCTATCGGTTGAGGCCACAACGTCAATCACGCCAGCCTTACGGATACCCTGAAAGCGCAAAATCCGGCCAGCGAACATAAAACTGTCCCCCGAAACCAGCCCATTGACAAAATATTCTTCAATTTCACCCAATCGACCAACCCCGCGCTGATCCACTTTCATCGTCTGGGTTTCTACAATCGTTCCAGCGTTAAGTCGCCATTGCGTAGCTACCGAACGGCTTGCCATCCGGTAAAGCCCGTCTTGCCCCGGTTGAAGTTTATGAAACTTCTCATATGCTCTCAGCGCATAGCCGCCTGTTGTCAGGAATGTCAGGGTTTCATCAAAATCACTGCGCGAAAGCTGTCGATATGGCCATGCTGTTTTTACCTCGGCATAAATATCATCCGCATCAAACGGCGCATGGATAGCCAATCCGACCAGATGCTGTGCCAGCACATCAAGCCCGCCATCATAATCAGCCGGATCATCCAGCAAGCCCTCGGCGATATCATGGATAGCGGCCAGACATTCCAGCACCTCAAACCGGTTGGACGGGATAAGAACCGCGCGGCTGATCTGATCATAGCGATGCCCTGAACGGCCAATTCTCTGCATGAGCCGTGATGTGCCTTTGGGTGCGCCTACCTGTATCACCAGATCGACTTCTGCCCAGTCTATCCCCAGATCAAGTGATGAGGTGGCAATCACCGCCCGCAATTTTCCAGCCGCCATATGCGCTTCAATCCGTTGGCGCTGTTCCCGTGATAATGACCCATGATGAAGCCCGATAGACAGGTTTTCGTCATTGATCCGCCATAATTGCTGAAACAGCATTTCAGCTTGCGCGCGGGTGTTAACAAATACCAGCGTATGTTCGGCATCCTGAATATGCTGATAGATATCTGCCACCGCATAACTGGCCGAATGCCCCGCCCATGGAATGGTATCAGCCCGATCAAGCAAGGTGATTTCAGCCTTGGGGCTAGGCGCGCCATGAATGATCCGGACAGCATCCGGATCAGGATGCAGCCAGCCGCGTAATTGTTCCGGCGTTGCAATCGTGGCCGAAAGCCCGACTATCCGCAGATCAGGATTAAACCGCCGCAACCGCGCCAGCAATAAGGCCAGCATATCGCCACGTTTACTACCAGCCAGCGCATGCAATTCATCCAGAATAACCGTATCCAGTGTTTTAAACATATGATCCGCGTCATCCCATGCCAGCATCAATTGCAGCGATTCCGGTGTTGTCATCAGGATATCAGGCGGTTGCTGGCGCTGGCGTTGCCGGTCGGCGGGGCTGGTATCACCGGTGCGGGTTTCGGCGCGCAATGGCAAATCCATATCAGTAATCGGTGCCATCAGATTACGTTCGATATCAGCCGCCAGTGCTTTCAGCGGTGAGATATAAAGCGTGTGAAGCGCCGATGATCCGGGCAATGGGGCATTAGGCTGTTCAGCCAGATTAATCAGACTAGGCAGGAATCCGGCCAGCGTTTTACCGCCGCCAGTCGGGGCAACCAGCAAACAGGACTGGCCATGGCTAGCCGCGTCCAGCATAGCCCGCTGATGCGAATGCAGATGCCAGCCTTTATTGGCAAACCATTTTGCAAATACGTCTGGCAAGCTGTCTGGAACAGACAAATCTGGCGTTGCGGTCAGCATCGGGGGTTGATTTTCTGTATCACTCATTCCTATATCTATAACTGTATTAACTTCGGTTACATCTATATTTATGGCGTAAATTGATTTTGATAAGCCCAACACAAACAAAGAACTGGATATAACCGAAAATGATTGATTTATATTACTGGCCAACACCAAACGGCCACAAAATCACTATCGCTCTAGAAGAAATGGAACTTGATTACACCATCAAGCCGGTAAATATCGGCAAAGGTGATCAATTCAAGCCTGAGTTTCTGGCATTTAGCCCGAACAACCGGATGCCGGCGATTATTGATCATGACACGCCGGATGGACAACCACAAAGCGTCTTTGAATCCGGTGCTATCCTGCTTTATCTGGCGGAAAAGACTGGCCAGTTCACGCCACATGATGCGCGTGGCAAAATTGCTGTTTATGAATGGCTGATGTGGCAAATGGGCGGATTTGGCCCGATGCTGGGGCAAGCCCATCATTTCAATTTTTATGCGCCTGAAAAAATTCCTTATGGCATGGATAGGTATAGCAACGAAGCCAACCGGCTTTATGGTGTGCTGGATCGCCAGCTGGCAAATCATGAATATATCACCGGCACATATAGCATTGCTGATATGGCTACATTCCCATGGACACACACCTATGAGCGGCAGAATGTCGATATCGAAGCATATCCGCATGTCAAACGCTGGCGACAGCTAATGAATGACCGGCCAGCCGTAAAATCAGCGCTTTCTGCTGGCAAAGACATGCGCGAAGATTTGGCAAAACTGAATAAAGACGAATGGTCAAAACTGTTCGGAACGGAAACAAAGGATAAATAATGTCACCCCCGCATCCATCCCGATGGATCAGACCGCTAGCATCAGGACTGGCAGTCATTGACGGGATGGGCGCGCCCCGTTTTCATATTGATGCCACTCGCGCCAATGAAACGGTTATTGTCACCCACGGCCATGCTGATCATGCGCGGCCGGGGCATAAACATGTGATCGCAACACCGGAAACACTGGCCATTATGGAAGCCAGATACGGCGCGCGTTTTGCCGAACAGGTAACGCCGCTAAACTGGCATGAAACCATGCGTATCGGTGATGTTGATATCCATCTTGTACCGGCAGGGCATGTGTTGGGAAGCGCCCAGATTGTGCTTGATAGCCAAGGGTCACGCGTGGTGGTATCTGGTGATTATAAACGCAAACCTGATCCGACCTGTGCCGCGTTTGAACCTGTTGCCTGTGATATTTTTATCACCGAAGCGACCTTTGCCCTGCCTGTGTTCAGCCATCCTGACCCGTTAACTGAAATCAGCCGGATACTCACCTCGCTTGCGCTATTTCCTGCTCGCGCCCATGTCATTGGCGCCTATTCGCTTGGCAAAGCCCAGCGGGTAATTGCCCTGCTTCGGCAAGCCGGATACGAAGCCCCCATTTTTATTCATGGGGCGTTACAGAAACTATGCCAGCTGTATCAGGATCATGGCATTGATCTGGGCAAGCTGGAGCCAGCGACAAGTGGCCAGAAAGGGATGCCGCAACCGGCGCTTGCCGGTCAGATTGTTATTGCGCCGCCATCGGCATTGTCTGATCGCTGGTCGCGGCGGCTACCTGATCCGTTGATTATCATGGCATCGGGCTGGATGCAGGTGAAACAGCGCGCTAAACAATCCGGCGTTGAAATGCCGCTTATTCTATCTGATCATGCTGACTGGAATGATTTACTGGCCACTATTGATGAGGTTGATCCGAAAGAAGTCTGGATCACACATGGCCGCGAAGATGCGCTGATGCGGGCGCTATCATTAAAAGGCGTGACCGCCAAAGCATTGCATCTGATCGGGTATGAGGATGATGCCGAATGATCCGTTTTGCCCGATTACTGGAACAATTGCTATTCACGCCACAGCGTAATACCAAAATCCATCATCTGTCCGAATGGTTTCAGAATACACCCATGCCTGATCGCGGCTGGGGGCTGGCGGCGCTAGTTGGTGAGTTTCAAAGCAAAAAAGCCAAGCCAGCATTAATCCGTGCGATGGCCAGCACAAAAATTGATGCCGAATTATTTGCCATTTCCTATGATTTTGTTGGCGATTTAGCAGAAACCGTGGCGTTGATTTGGCCTGAACCGCATCTTCGCCCGAACAGCACCCCACCCACATTATCCAGCATTGTCAGCGCATTAGGAGATGCTAATGCCGAAGAAACAAAAACGCTGATCAGCCAATGGCTGGATATCAGCGACACGACAACCCGCTGGGGGTTATTAAAACTGACTACTGGCGGCTTACGGGTTGGGGCATCCGCCCGAACAGTACGGCTTGCGCTTGCCCATGCTTATGGCAAACCGGTTGAACATATCGAAGAAATCTGGCCGTTGATACAGCCGCCCTATACCGCGCTTTTTGACTGGCTAGAAGACAAATCACCGCGACCGAATGCTGATGGCAAAGCCGTCTTTCGGCCATTGATGCTGGCGCATCCGCTGAATGATCAGGATATGGCATCCATCACGCCGGAAAACTGGCTGGTAGAATGGAAATGGGATGGCGCCAGAGTCCAGCTGGCATCTGGTCAGGATGGCGTGCGTTTATTTTCGCGGTCAGGTGATGATATCTCAAGCGGGTTTCCCGAATTAACAAAACCGCTAGACTGGCATGGAACATTAGATGGTGAATTACTTGCTGGCCAGCCGCATGATATCGCGTCTTTTCAAGATTTACAGCAACGGCTTAATCGCAAAAAACCTTCGGTGAAATTGATGCAGACGGTTCCTGTTTTTCTGCGTGCCTATGATATCCTGATTGATGGCGAAAATGATCTGCGCCAGATGCCGATTGAACACCGCCGCGAGATATTGCAGCAAACGCTGAAAACTCTTGATCATCCGGCTATTGATCTATCTGCCGTGTTGCCTTTTACCGATGCACAACAGCTGGATGAATGGCGCCAGAAATGCCGCGATGGTGGGCTGATCGAAGGCTTGATGATCAAAGCCCGCAACAGCGTCTATCATCAGGGGCGTGTCAAAGGCCAGTGGTTTAAATGGAAACGTGATCCGCTTACCGCTGATGTGGTTTTGCTTTATGCGCAACGTGGCCACGGCAAACGGTCATCTTTCTTTTCCGATTACACCTTTGCGGCATGGGCAAATCATGGTGATCAGCCTGATGGTGAACCGGTGCTTGTGCCAGTTGGCAAAGCCTATTCCGGATTTTCCGATGCCGAGCTGAAAAAACTGGATGCCTTTGTCCGCGCCAATACCATTCAACGCTATGGCCCTGTGCGTGAGTTGAAAAAAACGCTGGTGGTCGAAGTAGCATTTGATGCTATCGGGCTTTCCTCACGCCATAAATCCGGCGTAGCGATGCGGTTTCCGCGTTTTCAGCGTATCCGCTGGGACAAACCTGCCCATGAGGCCGATCATCTGGATACGTTAATGAAATGGATTGATAGCTAGGATTTCATGCTGAAACCATTGCCATCACAAACAACGCCCTATTTTAAACAGTTATGAGCAATGTCATGACAACACATGCGGATTTATCCAGCTTCCCGCGCGGCATGCGGGTGGCGATATTCGGATCATCAGGCGGTATTGGTTCAGCGCTTTATACCATGCTGGATAATCACCCGAATGTTGATCAATTATTCGGATTTTCGCGCCAGCATCCCGACCCGCAATTCCGGATAGATTTCACAACCCCTGATAGCATTTCCCGCGCTGTCCGGACGTTATCAGATATCGCCCCAATTCATCTGGCGATTGTGGCAACAGGCATATTGCATGATGAACATATGCGGCTGGCACCGGAAAAATCATGGCGGCATCTGAATGCCGAAGCTATGGCCATTAATTTTCAGATTAACAGCATTGGGCCTGCGTTGATTGCGAGTGAGGTTCTGCCGTTGATGGCAAGAGACAGCAAATCGGTTTTTGCCGCAATATCCGCGCGCGTTGGTAGCATCAGCGATAACCGGATTGGCGGCTGGCATAGCTATCGGGCATCGAAAGCTGAATTGAATATGCTGCTCAAAAACTTTGCGCTGGAATTGCACCGCCGCAACCCTGACGGCATTGTTATGGGATTACATCCGGGAACAACCGATACCGGTCTGTCCAAACCGTTTCAATCCGGATTAAATCATGATCTGTTCACCCAAGCCGAAGCCGCATCGCATCTGCTTGCGGTGATAAATTCTGCCACCCCCGAAAACAGCGGTCAGGTTCTGGCATGGGATGGCCAGATCATACCAGCATAACCCATCAGGATTAATACAATTCATCCAGTGTTTTCGCATAGCGTTTCATCACCACATGGCGGCGGACTTTCAGCGTTGGGGTCATTTCACCATTATCAATCGTAAACGGTTCATCCGCGATAATAAACCGGCGGATTTTTTCCAGTTTTGACAGATTGGCATTGATACTGTCACATGCCATTTTTAACCGCTTATGCTGTTCGGCCTTGGGCAAAGCATTAATTTCAGATGAGGGAACAATCACCGCCGCCAGCCATGGCCGCTTATCACCGGTTAACATGGCCTGTTCTATATCCGCATGAATACAGAGCATGGCTTCTAGCCGTGCCGGTGCAATATTATCGCCGCCTGAATTAACGATAATTTCTTTTTTGCGTCCTGTGATCATCAGATAGCCATCATCATCAATCTGGCCGATATCGCCGGTATGAAGCCAGCCATCCTGAATAGTTTCCGCTGTTTCATCCGGTTTATTCCAGTATCCTTTCATCACCATGTCACCACGGATAAGGATTTGCCCATCATCATCAAGCATCAGATCAACACTGGACACCGGAATACCAACCGTTGATATGCGGATATCATCTGGCGGATTGAGCGATATCACCGGTGAGGCTTCTGTCTGGCCATAGCCTTGCAGAATACCAACACCAATAGCCAGAAAGAACCGGCCAATATCCGGATTAAGCGGCGCACCACCCGAACAGAAATACCGCAACCGGCCGCCCAGACGTTGCCTGACCTTGGC
>JABIWM010000048.1 GCA_018701255.1 Alphaproteobacteria bacterium
AGTGCGCGAATGGCAGGGTGATATTGTTTTTCTGCATGAAGTAGGCGCAGGCGCGGCAGACCGGTCTTATGGTATTCATGTGGCGCGTCTGGCTGGCGTGCCGCCAATAGTCATTGCCCGCGCCGAAGAAGTGCTGGCAACACTGGCAGAAGAAAAATCAACAGATCAGCTGATGGAAAACCTACCGCTTTTTGATGCAAGTCAGCCAGTATTGCATCCGGCAACACCAAGTGCCGTAGAAGAACAGCTGAAAGCGATTAGCCCTGATCATATGTCCCCGCGTGAGGCGCTTGAGCATCTTTATGCGCTGAAAGCCATGCTTGATGATGGACGTGATGGCGGCATGTCATAGACACTATCCGTGGATGCGCTATAATCTGATATGATGCGATTAATCACAATGGATGACCCATGGCGGTAGAGCAGACAACATTACCAAGCTGGATGCTAGCTTTTCAGCCAATGATCTATGCGCGTGATATTGGCGAGATTGAAACTGTTCTGGAAATGCTGGATCGGATGAAAGCTGATCATGGCGTTATGTTTGAACATCCGCTTGATCAAAGACCAGCATTATTATCGACCCTCAAAGACATGCTTGAAACAGGGCGGCAGGCGTTAAAAACTGCGTTTATGGCAAATAATGACGGGGCGGCCTATGTTGGGGCGCATGCTATTCTGATGGATCACATGATCCGGCTTATTCATGATACGGCGATAAAAACATGGCCATCTGATGCCCCGCCTAAGCTAGCCATGATTGCTACCGGCGGCTATGGCCGCGGTGAATTATCACCACATTCGGATATTGATTTACTGTTTCTGACAGATGTTAAACCGGATGCTGATCATGTGCAGGTGATTGAGTTTATTCTCTATCTGCTGTGGGATTTGGGGCTTGATATTGGTCATGCTAGCCGAAGCTTGCGGCAAGCATTCCATGCGGCCAAAGATGATCTGACTATTCGCACGGCGTTACTGGAAGCCCGGCATCTGGCAGGGTTATCCAGTCTGTCTGATAAATTGCTTGGGCAGTTTCATGAGGATATTGTCGCCGATACCGCCAAGAGCTTTATTGCATCAAAACTCGAAGAACGCGATGCTCGCCACCGCCGAAGCGATGCCAGACGCTATATGCTTGAGCCTAATATCAAAGAAGGCAAAGGCGGCTTGCGTGATTTGCATACCCTGTTCTGGATTTCGCGTTACGGGTTTGCGGTTGATACCGTGTTTGAGCTGGTTAATCGAAAAGTCCTGACGCATAGCGAAGCCCGATCATTTTCCAATGCCCAGCGGTTTTTATGGACGTTGCGATGTCATATGCATTTTCGCAGTGGCCGCGAAGATGACCGGCTCAGCTTTGATGTTCAGATGGATATCGCGCCCTTGCTTGGCTATCGGGATAGATCAGATAGCAAAGGGGTGGAACGGTTTATGCGGCGATATTTTCTTACCGCGACCACGGTCGGTAGCCTGACCCGCATATTCTGCGCGGCTATCGCTGATGACTTTAATAAAACGACCCGAACTATTCGTGACCGTCTGCAATGGATCAGATTATCACGTCCGTTTATCATAAAAACCGGCCGTATCGCGCTTGATCCGAATGTCCATTTTACCGATTACCAGAATGCCATTATTGATATTTTCCGCGTAGCGCTTGATACCGGATATGATATTCACCCCCAGACCTTGCGGATGATTACACGCAATCTGAATCTGGTTGATGACAGCTTTCGGCTGAATCAGGAAAACAACGCCAGTTTTTTGAACATTCTCACCCATAAAAAAAGCCCGGAACGTGTGTTGCGGTTGATGAATGAGGTTGGAATTCTGGGGAAGTTCATGCCGGATTTTGACCGTATCGTCGCCATGATGCAATATGATATGTATCACAGCTATACCGTTGATGAGCATACGATCTTTGCGATGGGAATCCTGCATCAGATTGAAACTGGCACGCTTAAGGATATCGCGCCGGTCGCCACCGAAGCAGTTAAAGAAATTCATGGCCGTGATGAATTATATGTGGCCATGCTATTACACGATATTGCCAAAGGACGTGGCGGTGATCATTCCATTCTAGGCGCAGAAGTCGCCAGACAGGTTTGCCCTCGGCTGGGGTTGGGCATGGCATCCACCGAAACAATCGCATGGCTTATTCGCCATCATTTACTGATGAGCGAAACAGCATTTCGTTATGATCTGAATGATCCGGCTACCATCACCCATTTTGCCAGCGCGGTTCAATCACCGGAACGGTTAAATTTGCTGTTGGTTTTGACGGTTGCGGATATTCGGGCGGTTGGCCCTAATGTCTGGAATGGCTGGAAAGCGGCATTAATGCGTGATCTTTATCACCGGACAATGGCGGTATTGTTAGGGGCAGAAGCATCAACGGTTGCAGAAAACATGGCCGGTGCGATGCATAAAGAACTGGCAGTGGCGTTAATGGCAGATGATAGCGGATGGGATCAGGACAGCACACAGCATCATATTAACATGTTTTATCCGAATTACTGGACCAGCTTTGATATGAAATCCTATATCCATCATGCCAATATGTGCCGGAAATTTGATGAAACAAATGATCTGGTCGGGATTAGCATGACACCGGATCAATCAAGAAATGCGACAGAGATTGCCATTATTACCGCCGATGATGTCGGGCTGTTTTCCCGCATTGCTGGCGGGGTGGCGGCTTGTGGCGCGAATATTGTTGATGCGCGGATTACGACACGCAAAGACGGGCTAACGCTGGATGTATTATGGGTGCAGGATCAGAACTATCAGGCGATTACCGAAAAAGCCAAACTCAATAAAATGAAAACGGCACTGAAAAAAGCCATGACAGGCCAGATGGATATTGATCACGCGATGGAAACCCGCTGGCAGCAAACCCCGCAACGCATCAGACGCATATCGGCGCCCGCCCGCGTGCTTATCAATAATCATATCAGCTCAACCCACAGCATTATAGAAATTAACGGCAAGGATGCGCCGGGGTTATTATACCGGATTACTCATGCACTAGCCGGATTGGGCATTCAGATTCAACTGGCTAGCGTGTCTACTTATGGTGACAGGGTGGTTGATGTATTTTATGTCAAAGACAGTTTCGGGTTGAAAATCGAACGACAAAGCCGGATGGATAACATTCGCGAAACGCTGTTAAAGGTGCTGGAAGACAGTGATCCAGCCAATCAGGTGGCGGCATGACATCATCACCTAAAGGCTTGTTATCCATTTTTAGCAAGGTCAGCGTCTTTACCGCATTAAGCCGTATTTTCGGCTTTACCCGTGACATTATACTGGCGATTGTGCTGGGGCTTGGGCCTGTATCGGATGCTTTTTTTGTGGCATTCAAATTGCCTAATCTGTTCCGCCGCCTAACCGCAGAAGGCGCGATGGCAAGTGCATTTGTTCCCGGTTATACAGGCGTTGAGCAAAAACACGGGATCAAACAAGCCATGCGGATGGCAGGCGAAGTGCAGTCATTATTGATTCTTGTGCTGATCCTGATTGTCATTGTCTTTGAGCTATTTATGCCGGTTGTTATTACGCTGATTGCCCCCGGATTTTCCTATGGCGGCGGGGTTAGCCGTATGGATACGGCGGTGCAACTGGCACGCATTACCATGCCGTATCTGCCTTTGATTTCATTGCTGGCATTATGGATTAGCATTGGCAACATCTATGGCCGATTTGCGCTTGGGGCTAGCGTTCCTGTTATCATGAATGCGGTTATGATTAGCGGCGCGTTGCTGGCATGGTGGTTATGGCCGGATTTATCGCAACAAGCAGACAGTTTTAACAGAGCGCTGATTGTTGCCGCCGCTGTTACCGCTGGCGGTATCATCAAGCTGGTTATTATCGGCATCATGCTCATCCGGATTGGCCGGATGCCGCCGCTTATGCCGCCAATCACCCGATCAGGGATAAGCCCGCATAGCCGTTTGTTATGGCGGCGGTTTTTTCCGGCGGCATTGGGGGCGGCTGGCACCCAGATCAATTTGCTGATTGATACTATTCTTGCATCCCTATTGGCGGTTGGGTCAATTTCACAGTTATATTTTGCTGATCGCATTGCCCAATTGCCGCTTGGGGTGGTGGGCATTGCGCTTGGGGTGGCTTTATTGCCAACATTATCACGCCTTGAGCAGATGGATGATGTTGATATCGGCGCTGTTCGGTCAGTGATCCATCGCGGTTTGCTGATTGGTATGCTGGCTGGCCTGCCTGCCATGGCTGGCGTAATGGTTATTGCCGAACATTTGATACGCGGATTATTTGCCTATGGCGCGTTTGATGTGGGAATGGTTTATCCGACGGCATTGGTGCTGATGGCATATGGGGTTGGTATTCCTGCATTTATTCTGGTGAAAACGCTGCAACCTGCTTTCTATGCGGCCGGTGATACCAAAACACCGATGTGGATCACTATTATTTCTGTCATGATCAATATCTGCCTCAGCCTTATTCTGATGCGGTATTTTGCGGCGGCTGGCCTTGCCTTGGCTACCTCAATCAGCTTATGGTGCTCAACATTCATACTGGCGGTGATATTGATCATGCGGCAACGGATTGATGCGTCCATCTGTTTGCCCATATTGACGATTATTCTGATCACGGCGGTGATGGCATGTGGGGTTTATGGGCTTAAATCCGTTCTGCCAGATATGCCAGCATGGCAATCCTTGGTCATATTGATGGCCGCAAGTATGGTGATTTACGCCCCATTAGTCGTCATATCCGGCATCTGGCGGCGCCTTAAGGCTTGACCCGTGCCAAAAGCTTGGCATAACAGAACACGGTATAGCGATCAGGAACAGGATAACATGATGAGCAGAATATTTTCTGGAATACAGCCAACAGGTAATTTGCATCTGGGCAACTATCTGGGTGCTATCCGCAACTGGGTTGATCTTCAGCATCAATTTGAATCGATTTATTGTGTGGTTGATCTGCATGCCATCACGGTTCCGCAAAACCCGGCCGCTCTGCATCAGGCTACCATAGAAGTCACGGCAAGTTTGCTGGCGGCAGGCATTGATCCGAAACAGGCGATTATATTTAATCAGAGCCGTGTTCCGCAACATGCAGAACTGGCATGGATATTTAATTGTGTGGCGCGGCTTGGCTGGCTCAACCGGATGACCCAGTTCAAAGAAAAAGCTGGTAAGAACCGTGAAAATGCCAGTGTTGGGCTTTTTGCTTATCCGGCGCTAATGGCGGCTGATATTCTGGCCTATAAAGCCACACATGTTCCGGTTGGCGAAGACCAGAAACAACATCTGGAGCTAACGCGGGATATTGCCGGTGCTTTTAACGCCATGGTTGAAGAAGATTTCTTCCCTCTGCCTGAGCCGCAAATTATAGGCGAAGCGACACGGGTGATGAGCTTGCGTGATGGGACATCCAAGATGAGCAAATCGGACGCATCTGATTTTTCCCGCATTAATATGAATGACGATGCGGACACGATTGTACAAAAAATCCGTAAAGCAAAAACAGACCCCGATGTATTGCCCGAAACAGCAGAAGCGCTTGATGACCGTCCCGAAGCCCGAAATCTGGTGACGATATATGCCGCTTTGGCCGGAACGGATATCGATAGAGTTCTAGCAGAATATGCAGGTCAGGGTTTTGGTCAGTTTAAACCGGCATTAGCTGATCTTGCGGTGGCCAAGCTGGAGCCGGTTACTCAAGCTATGCGGCGTTACATGGATGACACGGCTGAGGTGATAAAGGTGCTTGATGATGGGGCTGAACGGGCGCATGCGATTGCCCAGCCCATTATGTCAGATATCAGAAAGCGGTTAGGTTTTTTAGGTGAAAGTCTGGGATAAGCCATATCGCCCCCTATTTTGAACGCATTTTGACGTTATCATGCTTGTAACTTAACATGACCAGCCATATATAAACATTAACGGAGCAGTTAGCATGTTTATCCAGACAGAAGACACACCAAATCCTTCCACCCTGAAATTCATTCCGGGTAAAACCGTTATGGAAACAGGAACGGTGCAATTTGCATCTATTGATGATGCGTCGTCCTCGCCATTGGCACGGCGGCTATTTGCAGTCGATGGCATTGCCCAGATATTCTTTGGTATGGATTTTGTTTCTGTCACCAAGTCGGAAAATCATGACTGGTTTACTATTAAGCCGGGGGTTTTGGCGGCTATCATGGAACATTATGCCAGCGGTATGCCGGTTATCGAAGGTGATCATAATCAGGACGCTGATGACAATAACGAAGACGATGATGACGTTGTGACACAGATCAAGCATCTTCTTGATACGCGCGTCCGGCCAGCAGTGGCTATGGATGGCGGCGATATTGTTTTCAAATCGTTTGAAAATGGTGTTGTCACGCTTTATATGCGCGGTGCCTGTCAGGGATGCCCAAGTTCAACAGCAACGTTGAAAATGGGCATTGAGAATATGCTTCGCCATTACATCCCTGATGTACAAGAAGTATGTGCAGATAACGGATAATACCCCTTACATATACAGGGAATTCGGATTTGGAAAAAAAATCGGAACATTCTAAATCTCCGGCTAAATCTCCGGCTAAAATCCCGGTTTATTACTGGTTTATTGTTTCTATTCTGGCATGTATCGCCGTTCAGGTGGTGATGGTAAAAATATACGGGATCAAACATGTGCCGATTAAGGCTGGTTATTATGAACCGATGCCTGATTTTGAAACCGGCAATAATGATGCGGCCAGAGAGCGATTGCTCTGGCTGGAATCACAACTGGCGCCGCCACCTTTATTAGTATGGTCGGATCATGCGTTACCATTGCTCGAATATCGTGCAATTTTGCCGGATAATACGGATCAGCAGGCCGATAATTCGACCAGTGCCAGTTTTATGGATATTCCAAGCAGTGTTCCGGACACAGATTTACAACCGCCAGCATCTGGGCAGGTGATCGAAGTCACCGCTTTTTATGCTCGTGAGTTGCCAGATTTACGAACAGTTGAAGCCAATGAACGCAAGGCTATTTTTATCAATATGGTTTTGCCACATATTCTGCGCGCTAATCAGGAATTGATGGAACGCCGCCGCCGCATTCAGATAGATTATGCCAATGACAACGCTGACCGGATCAGAAAATGGGCAGAGCTTTATGGCATTAATAACGTCAAAGATCAGAACGTAGATCAGCTTTATGATGAGCTGATGTTTCGGGTAGATGCTATCCCTGTATCGCTGGCGCTAGCGCAAGCTATTGTGGAAAGTGGTTGGGGGACATCACGTTTTACCCGGCAGGGGAACGCGCTTTTTGGTGAGTGGGCATGGTCAGAAAGCAAAGGCATCAAACCATTATCACCAAGTAATGACCGTGCGGTTGTCAGATCATTTGCATCTATTTTTGATTCCGTCAGAAGTTACATGCACAATTTGAATACGCATAACGCCTATAAAAACTTGCGTATTGAGCGACAAAAATATCGCGAAGATGATCAGAATATACTGACCCAGCGATTGATCCCGACACTGGATAGATATGCACAGGATGGCGATATTTATATCCGTAAATTGAAAAATATCGTCCGGACAAATAATTTGCAGATTTATGATAACGCGGTGCTAGTCAGCACAAATTGATTTCTGCTGATTAATCAAGAACAAATTGGCGGCTATACCATCTGAACCGGCCAGTATCCTTGCCATTTTCAACAACAGGCATGGTGCAGTTAATGCGATTGCGATAATTGGAAAACGCTTCAGGTAAGCGCACTTCAATCCGGCGGCCTAGCTGAACGACTTCTACACGACCCATGCCGGATGCAAAGCAGATCAAGCGGCTTAGCGGCTCAATGCCCTCAGCCACGGTAAAGCCCAGAAAGGGTGGGTTGCTATCCAGCACCATATCACCACCTGTCATATCCGTTATTGGCAGAGCTTTGGCATCAATCGCCAGTTTTAGCCGTTTCACGTCACCATAGCTTTCGTTAAAGGCAAAGCGCGGCCATTCAAAAGCATCAATGCTGGCATGGGCAACACCCGATGCCTGACCGAACGCGGCTTCAAACCCCATATCCTTTATGATGTCACGCGTTTCGGGGCTGTATTCACCATAAGGATAGGCAAAATATCGCGGAGTGATCCCCAGCTCTTGCTGAAATCTGGCATTCGATGTTTCAATTTCAACCCGAACGGATTCTGCGGTAAGCTGGTGCATATGTGGATGTGTATGGGTTTGTGAGCCAATTTCAACGCCAGCGGCCTGCATTTCTCTGATCTGATCCCATGATGCATATCCGTTAAGCCCGCGATCAATAGACGATGTTGCGATAAAAAGCGTGAACGGATAGCCATATTCCTGCAAGCGGGGAAAGGCCTCTGTATAGACAGAGGTAAAGGCATCATCCACGGTTATTGCCATGGCTTTATCTGGCAATGGCGTCCCTGATTTAAGGCGCGACACAATATCAGCCAGCGGCAAGACAACCCAGCCTTCGTCACGAATCGTTTGCAGATGCGCGTCAAACACATCCAGCTGGATATTGGTAGAAGGCAGATTACTCTCACCAAAACGGTGATACATGATAATGGTGGCATCATTGCTTAAATCATCATTTGCCACGGCAGGCATTAATGCGCTGAACATCATTGCCAAAGCCATGAATAAAGCGGTAATCATATGCCGGAATAAAAGCATTTTGGGAAAAACGGTAAACATGCGCTATATTTATCATGATAAAGCCCAGATCAAAAGTGAATATAAAGCATGAGCCATCAGAACATTAAGATTCTTTCCATAGAAGCAAGTGGCGCGGCGGCATCGGTCGCGCTTTATGATGCGTCCATGACAAAAGCCGCCATGCCGGCCATGATTACCCGTGCTGACCGACATGGCCATGCGGCATGGATTACCGAAATGGTTGATGATCTGATGCAACAGGAAAAAACAGATTTCCACGCCATCACGCATATAGCCGCTGGTGCGGGTCCCGGTTCGTTCACCGGTATTCGTGTTGGTCTTGCCGCGGCACAAGGTTATGGTATTGCACTGGCAAAGCCGGTTTTGGGAATCCCATCGCTGGATGCGCTCGGCTTTTCGGTTTTTCAAACAGTTAATGCTGATCTGCCAGCCAGCCAGAACAAACAGGTGTTAGCATTAATTGATACCAGACGCGGGCATTATTTTGGTCAGTGTTTTGATGTTAACACAGCCTTCGATCAACATTCTGGTGATCAGACGACTAAAGACACGGTTCTGGATATGGACGCGGATATGTTGGTTGAGCATATGATCCGGCATCACGCGGCAACCGCATGTGATGCGCTCTATATTAAGGGATTTGGGGCAACAGATATAGCTGGCACACTCACCGCCGCCGGTGTTCCGGTCAAGGGTTATGATGATGGTGATGTTGACGCAGGGATGATTGCCCAGTTTGCATATGCTGCTATTAACTCAGGCAAGTCTGTAACCGATTATCCGCCTACCCCGCGTTATCATTCAGCCCCTATACTGGGGCCGGCAAAGGCGAGTCCGGCAAAAGCGGGGCGTTAGATGGATGTGATCTGCCGCCCTATCACGCCGCATGATCTGGCGATGTTGCAATCTGTTGGTGGCGACCGGACAGACGGGTTAGCCGGATGGCTAAAACAGAAAGCCTTTGCCGGTCTTGCCGCCTATCATGGGAAACATGATCCGGATTATGCAGATATGCTGGGTTATGTGGTGGGATTTTCGGTTGATGGAGAAGCTGAGATTATTGATCTGGTTGTCCGGTCTGATGCTCGCCGGCAAGGGATCGCGCATATGCTGATTGATCAGTTTTGTCATCGATTTTGTGATCAGATGGCCTATCTTGAGGTGGCGCGGAATAATTTAGCTGCTTATCAGCTCTATAAGGGGGCTGGTTTTGTTGAATATGGGATAAGAAAAGCCTATTATCAGACCGCTGACGGCACAGATGATGCCGTATTAATGCGCAAAACTGGTTTAGAAATCAGCGCGCAATCATAGCCGTGATCTTGACAGAAATCGCGGCCGTGATATGGGTTAGCCCGAATGATAAATAATAGTACCGAATTTATAACACTGGATTAACAACACTGGATTATTGAGAATTAGGCATGGCCAAAAAACTATATATAAAAACTTATGGATGCCAGATGAATGTATATGATTCTGCGCGTATGGCCGATACGCTGGCACCGCTTGGCTATGTTGAAACCGATAAGGTGGATGACGCCGATATGGTTGTCATCAATACTTGCCATATTCGGGAAAAAGCATCAGAAAAAGTGTTTTCCGAATTAGGGCGGTTGCGGCGGATGAAAGAAACCCGTCAATCCGAACAGAATAGGGATATGTCTATCGCGGTTGCCGGATGCGTGGCACAAGCCGAAGGCGAAGAAATCGCACGGCGTGCGCCTTGGGTTGATGTGATTGTTGGCCCACAAGCCTATCACACCTTGCCAGAACTGGTGAGCAAACTTGACCCATCGTCCCGCGGTGCTGTTATGAATACCGATTTTCCGGTTGAAGATAAGTTTGATTTCCTGCCCGAAGAACATGCCCCGCGTGGCCCTGCGGCTTTTCTGTCGGTGCAAGAAGGCTGTGATAAGTTCTGTACGTTTTGCGTCGTGCCTTATACACGCGGCGCGGAATTTTCGCGGCCAGTCAAAAGCATTATTGACGAAGCCAAGCGGCTGCTTGCAACCGGAACAGTTGAGCTAACATTGCTTGGTCAGAATGTTAATGCCTGGCATGGCATGGCTGTGGATGGGTCAACATGGAATTTTGGCCGTTTGCTCTATGCGCTGGCAGAACTGGATGGTCTGAAACGTCTGCGCTATGTGACATCGCATCCGCTGGATATGCATGATTTGCTTTTTGATGCACATGTTGAGATTCCGCAACTGATGCCATATCTGCATCTGCCGGTGCAATCAGGATCAAACCGCATCCTAGAAGCAATGAACCGCCGGCACGATAGAGATGCCTATTTCAAAATTATCGAACGCCTGCGTCATGGCCGGGCTGATATGGCAGTAAGTGGCGATTTTATTGTCGGATTTCCGGGGGAATCAGATCGTGATTTTGCCGATACCCTGAATTTGATCAATGAAGTGAAATATGCCTCGGCTTATTCGTTTAAATACAGCCCCCGCCCCGGCACGCCGGCGGCAAGTGATGATATGCAAATCGATGAGGCCGTGAAATCAGAACGGCTAGCCGGATTGCAGCAATTGCTGACATCCCAGCAACAGGCGTTTAATCATTCCAAGCTGGATCAGGTGATGGACGTGCTGATTGAACGTCCGGCTAATCGTGCCGGACAGAAAGCAGGCCGCTCACCATGGATGCAAGCGGTACATTTTAGCGAAGATGTAGGTCAGATTGGTGACATTGTTCCGCTTAAAATTGTGTCGGCAACGCAAAACAGTCTTGCTGGACAGGCCGTTATTTAACTATACTATTATGAAACCATAAAGCAGGGTACGCATAGCGTGAAGCCAGAAACCAATTCTAATCATTCCATCACTCTTGAGTTTGATGATAATCAAGTGCTTCCGCTTCTTTATGGCCACCACAATAGCAATTTGGCGCATATTGAAAAAGCACTGGATGTTCGGCTGGATTCGTTTGGAAATATCATTCAGATTTCTGGTACAACAGACAATGCAACAATGGCAAAGCATGCTCTGGAAGCGATATATAAACGTATAATGAACACCAAAGGTCAAACAGATGAAGCACCTAAAGGCATGATTGATGATGCGTTGCGATGGGCTAGCAGCCAATCCGAAGAAGCCATTAACCGCTATGCCGAAAACGCGAGCGTGATATCAACCTGGAAAAAAACCATTACGGCCAAAAGCAAGACGCAACAGGATTATCTGGATGCGATTGCGGCAAATGATCTGGTATTTGGCGTTGGGCCTGCTGGAACAGGAAAAACCTATCTGGCGGTTGCCCGTGCGGTTGAGGCACTCAAATCAGGGCAAGTCGAGCGAATTATTCTATCACGTCCGGCGGTCGAAGCCGGTGAAAGATTGGGATTCCTGCCCGGTGATATGAAAGAAAAAGTCGACCCCTATTTGCGGCCTTTATACGACGCTATCTATGATATGATGCCGCCGGATAAAATGGATCGCATGATGGCATCGGGACAGATTGAAATTGCTCCATTGGCATTTATGCGGGGGCGGACGCTGGCACAATCCTTTGTTATTATCGATGAAGCGCAAAATACCACCGCCGTTCAGATGAAGATGGTATTGACGCGGCTTGGGGATGATTCCAAGATGGTGATAACCGGTGATCTGGGTCAGATTGATTTACCATCTGGCCAAACATCCGGATTAGCAGACGCAGTATCATTACTTGATGATGTAAAAGGAATTAACATTACGACGTTTACAGGCGAAGATGTGGTGCGACACCCGATTGTTGCGCGTATTCTGAAAGCATATGATAAAAGAGATCAATCAAAATAGGCATGACCAGCAATGACTGATGCAGCCGAGAGGCAGCCCGTATCTATAACCGAAGACGATGACGATGCTGACAGTATCGAGATTGCCGTAACTGATGACGTTATGGCAATGATTGTGATCGAAGACGCGCGCTGGCATCCTTTTCTTGATCAGACCGAACACGCAAAACTTGTTTCTATCATGAAGCGGGCCATAAAGCAGGCGATGAAACAGGCTAAACATCTGGCCTCACCGTCAGAGTTTACCGTCATGCTTACCAATGATGCGCAGATGGCTGTTCTTAATCAGCAATTCCGCCAGAAAGCCGTACCAACAAATGTGTTATCTTTTCCTGACCATCAGGATGATCATTATCTGGGTGATATCGCCAT
>JABIWM010000049.1 GCA_018701255.1 Alphaproteobacteria bacterium
CCGATAGCGATCTATGTTCCTGATATCCGGCTAGCCATGCTGATTTTAATAGCGGGATTTGCGGATCATCTTCGATAAAACTGATGCCAGCGGCAAAATCATACATGAACCAGCCAAAGCCGCAGTCATCAAAATCAATGACATGAACATGCCGCATATCATCGCCAGCAACCAGCAGGTTAGCCAGTCGCATATCCGCATGGATAAGCCCGTAACGCTCAGCCGGTTTGCCATAACGCGTCAGCTGTTGCGAAATAACCAGTTCGGTTTTTTCCAGCGTCTGATGCATTGATGCAGTCAGATGCGGCGCCTGTCGCCAATCCCCCCAGCGTTTAATCTGGCCAAAAATACCGTCAATATCCCAATGCGGACGCGTAAACCCATCTGGCAATGGCCAGTGTTGAACATGCTGGTGCAATTGCGCAGATAACTTACCTAAATGGTGAAACAATATATCCAGCGGCTGATTCTGATCTGGCTCTATGCCCTCAACAAAGGCAAACATGACCATATGATGCGGCGGCTGGCCAGCGATCTGATGCTTTTGAATAAGCGCACCATCACGGCCGGGAATAATGGCAGGCGTCTGAATAATGCCCGATGAAGGATCAGACGAACGTAAAGCCGCCATCCATGATAATTCAGCGGCAATCGTTGCTTCGTCATGATAATCCGGACGATGAACCCGCAATACGGTTTTATAACCATCAGCGGCAGAAACCAGAAAAGTCGCATTTTCGGATATATTAATCAGCTCAATAACCGCATCATCAGGCACCGGCCAGAATGCCAGCGATTCCGATACCAAGTGATAAAGAGCAGAGCGGTCACGTTGAATCGTATCATTCATTTTCATAATATCCGGCAATACATACAGATTAAGGTTATGGTGTTATCACATATCCATAACACAAAAAAGACGCGCCGGTATTATCCAGCGCGTCTGTTCGGGTCAACATAAATATGATCAGTTATGTTAGCTTCCGGATGCAGTGATGGTGATAATGTCCTGCAATGAACCGTTCATCATGGCTTCTGTGATCACGTCTTCGGTTAGCGACTGTTTTGCTTTTAACGTGAAAGAAAACTGGTTGCCGCCACGGATAAAATTACCAATAGCCGGCGCAACAGCATTAGCCAGTTCAGCTTGCTGGCTCATCATTCCATAAAAAGAAATCATGCCGGACACTTCTTCTGCCAGACCAGCGCGATTGCCGCCACTATAAATATCAAGCAGAGTATCGGCCAGACTGTCGTCTTTGTAATCCACCGATATGCTATCCAGCCCAAGCCCGTAATCTTCGATATAATCCTCAGCATCAAGATAGGCGGCGTTCATGATCATATCTTCGTATTTGTCTTTGGTTAATCCGGCAAACGCGGCGGACATATCAATTTTGCCCAAGCCTTTAACGCCAAGACCCATACTGCCGCTTACGCTGCCTTTAGACAGGCTGATTTCATACGCGGTAGACCCGCTCATATCAATATCTGTGATACCAAGCATCATGAACATGGGCGCCATATCATCGCCAACAATGCTGGCTATATCCATCTTAAGGCTTTCCATATTAATATTTGCTGACGTAATCAGTCCATTATCACGGGTAACGTCATTTATGGTAAATTCAGCCAAATCAAAATCAAGAGCACCTGCATTAATCATAAGCCCTTTTACTGTCAGATCGCTAATACCAAGTATGTCACGGGCAATGGCTTCTTCGTCTTCCATGAACAATGGGATGAAATCGATGTTATCGACCGTAAAATCATCAACCGCAAAAGCACCAATATAACCACCAAAACGCATATTCTTCATGCTGATAGCACCGCTGGCATTTTTAATATTTTTCATATCAAGGCTGGCAATCGTCAGGGTTTCGCCATCAATATCAAAACTGGCATCACGCAATGATACTTCGTCAACATTGATGCTGTTTATCAGGGCGTCTTGATCCATCAGCATGAGCATTATGTTGCTATCCGGGATAGCAAAATTAATGATATCCAGCGATTTGATCTGGCCAAGTGTTTTACTATTATCCAGCATGTTGATATTTGTTGCATCAGTGATGCTGATCATGTCTTCGTTGCCGGCGATAGTAATGCTATCCATCGTAATGGCTGTTCCGTCTTCGTGTGCTAGGCTGACATCGAAAATCGTAACAGAACGTGACATGCCACTGCTACTATAATTGCTATAACTAAGCGTGGTTCCGTCCATGTTTTCGGCAACAAACTGTTTGGCGTCCTCTAATAACTCGGCGGCAATTTTGTCGGCCGCGTTATTCATGTACCAGACAGCACCGCCACCAATTGCACCCGCCACAATAGCCGCGCCTATGCCATATTTAACCATATTGCTCATGATCTATCCTAACTACACATGTTCATTGAAAATTAAATGGGTATAAATCACAGGTATTTATACTCATTCTTGAAATAATGCTTGGCCTGATGATAACAAGTCCTTGCCATGGTAAAAACAGAAACCGATCACGTTTCATGTGCGCATCCGGCTTTCATTCGTATCAAATTACCATCACATAACAATGTGGTCTGCACCCCTTTGTATTAGCCGGTTAAATTAAAAAGCATCTTCGCGCCGTCTGACTTCGGCGGCAAGAACCTGATTATAAGAAGCCGGAATATTCATATCCTGCCCCAGCACCGGCACCATTCCATTTATGGCATCAATTTCTGAACGCCGGCCGGCCATATGATCCAGCCGCATGGATGGATTAGCTTTTGGCATTCCTTCGGCGAACGCGGTCGCATATGCAACAGGGTCATCAAATGAAAATGAAATGCCCTTAGCGATGCCCAGATGGTAGGCTTCCAGCATAGCGCCAATAGCAATCGCTTTCCATTCCGGATTGGCAAATAGCTCGCCGACATTGCAATCAAATACCGTGCAAGGCGCGCTAAGCATGACATTGCAAATATATTTTTCCCAGATCAGCTGATTAATATCGGCAAAGGCGGCGGCCTTAAACCCGGCCGCCTGCCAGAGCGTTTCAACCGCAGTAAGACGCGGAGTAATGCCGCCATTAATCTCACCAATGCGGATTTGCCGCATATTATTATGATGAATATGGCCGGGTTCAACAATCGATGCACCAAAGCCTTCGGCAACACCCAAAAGCACCTGTTCAACCGGCATATGGGCGGCGATACGATCAGCCGCGCCCAATCCGTTCTGGATGGTTAGCACTAGTTGCGATGGTTTTGCCATGGCGGCAATGGCACGCGCCGCATCCGCCACACCTGATGCCTTGGTTGCTATGATAAATAAATCAGCATCCTTGGCCGCGTGAATATCGGTGGATGCGGTGATGCCGCTGATGTATCTATCGCCGCTAACTCCGCTCAACCGCAAGCCGTTTTCATTAATCGCCGATACATGTTCCGCCCATGTATCAATGGCAATGACGGTGGTGCCAGATTCGGCAAAAAAACCGGCATATACGCCACCCATTGAACCTGTACCAATGACCGCAACAACCGGATGCGCAGGTAGCATGATATTCTCCTTAACAACTAAATGGACTGATAAAAAGATCAGAATAATAATGTGATTCTAGCCTACCTGTAAGGTGATAGGCAATGGCCGTTTACGCATGGCTAAACAGATATAATATGCGTGTCACTTAAAAAAATATAATGATAAAATTACCATAAAGTAATAAACTATTAAAACTCCACACCATTATGAAAGCCTGACATTCTCATGACTGACCAGCCTATTAAGCCGAAACGATCAGGCCGCCGCCGCACAAAACAAAATGATCAGCCATCAGTGTCACACAAACATATTCCCGCTCGCGCCAGCGGACTCGCGCCTTTGACTGATCAACAATGCCAGATGATACATCAACAGGCGGTTATCATTCTTGCAGATATCGGATTAAGTGATGCGCCGGTTGAGGTAGTTGATCTGCTTATCCCCCACGGGGCAAGCATGGGGGATGATGGCCGGTTGCGCATTCCGCCATCAATTATTGAACAGGTTATGGCTGATCTGCCCCAGCAATTCACGCTTCATGGGCGGCATCCCGATGCTGATATTCATTTAGGCGGTGATCATGTCTATACCGGTAGCGGCGGTGCATCACCACAAATACTCGAATATGATGATGGCCGCGCCAGTTATCGTGCTTCGACACTAGCTGATTTATACGATGCGGCCAGACTGGTGGATTATCTGCCGCATATTCATTTCTTTGCCCGTTCGCTGGTTGCAACCGATATGCCCGATGCCCATAGTCTGGACATCAACACGGCATATGCCTGTTTTCAGGGTACGGTTAAACCTGTTTTGACTAGCGCATCATCTGCGCTTGCCGCTAATGACATTATTACCATGGCAACACATATCGCCGGTTCAGCAGAAGCATTACAGAACCAGCCATTTTTCGGGTTCAACATCAATCACGCGGTGCCGCCATTACGATATGATGCAGCGTCCTGTCAGGTCATAATCCGCGCGGTGAGTGCTGGCGTGCCAGTTATGATCAATACCTTTGGCCAGTTAGGTGCATCCAGTCCGGTGACAATGGCCGGATGCCTAGCCCAGACTATGGCAGAAACGCTGGCCGGTATGGCTATCGCATGGGCGGTATCACCAGATGCCAAAGCAGTGTTCGGCCCGCGCCCCATGATTACCGATCTTCGCACCGGCGGGATGAGCGGCGGTAGCGGTGAGCAGGCATTATTGACAGCCGCCGCCGGTCAGATGGCGCGGTTTTATCAATGGCCAAGTTCAACCATTGCCGGTGCCACCGATAGCAAAACGCTGGATGCTCAAAGCGGCTATGAAAAAGCAATCAATGTATCCACGGCGGTTGAAGCAGGGGTTAATCTGATCACCCAAGCCGCTGGCGCGCAGGCTAGTCTGATGGCCGCGTCCATGGCGGCCTATGTTCTGGATAATGATATGCTAGGTGCTATTATTCGTGCCAGTCAGCCGCTTGAAGTCAATGACACAACGCTAGCCATGGATGATATCAGAAATGTGGCTTATGGTGAGGGGCATTTTCTAGGACAGTCAGCCACACTGGAACGGATGAATAGTGATTTTATTTATCCTGATATTGCCGACCGGTCGGGAGTGGAGGAATGGCTGGCCAATGGTCAACCCAATTTGATCACATCCGCCAATATCCGCGCCAAGAACATTCTGCAAACGCACCCAGCATCATATATTTCGGATAAAGCTGATCAGACCATTCGTGACCATTACGATATCCGGCTCAACCGGTTATCCTGACCGCCGACATCTTAATTACATACCGCTGGAATTATATACTGCTGGTCGCAATGTGGCCAGCTACTGCCAGTTCAGTCTTATTTCATCTTCCTGCCATAAGATACCTCTTGACTTCACGTTCAAATCTGGCAAATGTCAGTTATTCGGTTTTCAAGAGGCCAAGCCGCTTGGATGAAAAGGGAAAACGGGATGGGAAGACCCAAGATCAGAGGGCCCAAGCCGTTACTGCCCCCGCAACTGTGTGCGTGAGCTTGCATCCATTTGCCACTGATAGATATCTATAATGGATATCCTGTCGGGAAGGCGGATAAGAGCATTGAACGCGAGTCAGGAGACCTGCCGGATATGAATGAAACAACCTTACTGTCGGGTGTGACAGTATATGGAGACTGAATATGACAAATCATACCATTACACATTCCAACACACGTTCAAGCACAAATTCCAGCTTAAATTCCAGCTCAATGAGACGGATTCTTCCTCTGATCATGGCCATTATGCTTGGCGTTAGTGTTCTTGCTGTTGCTGGACATGCCCAGTCACCGACATTGCACGGTGCCGCGCATGATACGCGCCATGCGACCGGATTTCCTTGCCACTAATACTGGCAATACGGCTTTAAAATTTACATGAATTGAGGTAAGCCATGTTTTCTCGCGTGGTGACAACAGCGCTTTTCGCTGGCTGTATTGCTGGTCTGCTTGGAGGGCTTTTACAATTATATTTTGTTCAACCGGTTCTGCTTCATGCCGAACTATATGAATCCGGTACAATAACACATTTCGGCAGTGATCCGATGACTCATGCCTCACATGGGGATAGTGAACTTGATCTGACACGTGATTTGCTTAGTCTTGGGTTTTCCATGGCTATCTATGTTGGGTATGGGCTTATCTTGGCGGCATTAATGGCCTTGCGGCAGGAAAGTAATCAGACGATCAGCATCCGTCAGGGGTTAATCTGGGGATTAGCCGGATTTATTGCTGTTCATTTTGCCCCCGGTTTTGGCCTGCCGCCAGAAGTCCCCGGTGTCGCAAGCGCTTCACTGGAATCGCGGCAAATCTGGTGGGGGGCTACCGTGCTGGCTACGATCATTGCGTTCTGGCTGATTGCATTTAGCAAAGCTCCGATAGCATTTGGTCTGGCGGTGGTTCTGTTACTGGCACCGCATGTCATTGGTGCGCCGGAACCCGATATGTTAATCGGCCCCGTCCCGCCTGAAATCGCATCACATTTTGCCGCCAGAGCCTTTGGCGTTGGTATGGCATCATGGGCTGTGCTTGGATTGTTTTCCAGCTATTTTCTGGCGACACATGCCGCTGATGATGTGGATTAATCAGACCGCCATCATTTTCATTGCTGTTCTATAATTTTTCACGGCGGCGCAAGGTTAACTGTCCTTGCGCCCTTGCGACAATGATACCGCTAGCTATGATCAGCGCGATGCCGGCCAGTGCCATGATGTCCGGCCATGTTCCAAAGAATACCAACCCGACCACCACCGCCGATACAATTTCGCTATATGTAAATGGGGCAAGCAAACCGGCGGTGCCGCGTGCAAATCCCATCACCATAAATACTTGTGCCAGCGCGCTGATTATGGCCAGCGCAATCAATGTCATATACGGCCATTCCGCCACAGGTACCCAGATATCATAAATAAAAGGGGTTAGCGAAAATGTCGCCGCCAGCCCGCCCCACATGGATATGACAATCGGATCAGCCAGCACTCCCAGCTTGCGGTTAATCAGCATCTGGAAAGATATCATCAGACCAGTTATCACAATCAGCATGGCATATATATCCAGATCAAACGGATCAGGACGCATCACCAGAACAACGCCGGTAAAACCGCCAATAACCCCAAGCCACGCAGAACGGGCTATGGTTTCGCCCAATATTAGCGGCGCAAACAGAATCATCAGAAACGGATAAACATAAAGAATGGCAATCGCATCTGCAAAATCGACAAATTGCACACCGATAATAAAACTGACATTACCAACTGCCAGCAAAACGCCACGAATAATCTGTATGACAGGACGCGGCGGGGATATGGCCTGCCAGCCTGCACGCCAGAATGCTAGCGGGATAAGCAAGATGGAATAGCCCATAAAACGAAGCCACGCAATCATCACTGGCTCCATCTGGCTAGTCATCATTTTCATGATAGCACCACTAACCGTTGCTAGCGCTAATCCAGCGATAATAAGAATGATAGCGGTGCCATTATTATTATGTTTTGTGGCAGGGGAATGGGTCAGGGTTTTATTCCTTGAATGGGAATTTTCAGATATGTTTCCCCGTTACTTTCCGCATCCGGAAAATATCCGGCGCGCATATTCACCTGAATGGATGGCATGATCAGACGCGGCATATTCAGCGTTGCATCACGAGTTTCGCGCATATCCACAAACGCATCTTCGGTGATACCATCATGCACATGGATATTTGATTTGCGCTGTTCGCCAACACTGGTCTGCCATTTGATCTCACGCCCATTAGGGCCATAATCATGACAGATAAACATGCGGGTTTCCGGCGGCAAAGCCAGTAGTTTTTTAATGGAACGATACAGAACCCGCGCATTACCACCGGGAAAATCAGCCCGCGCGGTTCCGCCATCAGGCATGAATATCGTATCGCCCGTAAACAGCGCATCGCCGATAATATGTGCCATACAGGCCGGCGTATGGCCGGGGGTTGCAATGACATTCGCCGTTAGCGAACCGATCTGATAGCTATCACCATCTGTGAATAAACGGTCAAACTGGCTTCCGTCACGTTCGAATTGCGTTCCGGCATTAAAAACCTTGCCAAAAATATCCTGTATTTCGGTAATTTTTTCCGAAATACCGATCTGGCCGCCAAGCTGTTCTTGCAAATAAGGAGCGGCAGACAGATGGTCAGCGTGAACATGGGTTTCGATCAACCATTCTGTATTCAGCCCCTCAGCCTTGACATAGGCAATGATCTCATCAGCGTGGTCATAGGTGATGGTGCCGCTGGCATAATCAAAATCCAGCACCGAATCAATAACCGCCGCCTTGCCTGTCACCGGGTCGGAAACAACATAGCTAATAGTATTCGAATCCGTATCAAAAAATGCCTTAACCACTGGTGAGGTTGTCATCAATTTTCCCCAAAATACTTTGATCATAAATACGGATGTTTCCAGATCCGCCATAATTTATATATTATCAATCTGATATTTTATATCAAGAGACTACCCATTATTTAAAACGGTTTCGCGCCGCCGGTGGCCCAGTCTAGGAACTGTATTGTGTGCCGTACTGGTACGTCCGGAGCGTTTAGTTGTGTGATGCATCCTATATTTCCGGCCGCTACCGCCGCCGCGCCAGTGGCATGTAACGTGTCCAGTTTTCTGGATTTCAGCCCATCGGCCATATCCGGTTGCAGGATATTGTAAACCCCTGCTGATCCGCAACATAAATGCCCATCACGCGGTTCAACCACGGTAAATCCAGCCTGTTGCAGAAGCCGTTTTGGTAAGCCGTGGATGTTCTGGCCATGTTGCAACGAACAGGCAGAATGATAGGCTAGCCGCGTTTTGGCCACCGCATCGGCATTTGCCTTTGCCGCCGGATGGGTAAAGCTGGCCGTCCAGTCACATTGCGCCAACACCTCGCTAATATCAAAACTGGCCGCTGATACCGCCGCCGCCTTTGCCGCCCATTCCGGATCATGCTGTAACATATCGCCATAATCCTTGACCATCGTACCGCATCCGGATGCATTGGTAATAATGGCATCCACCTCACCACTGGTCAGCGCATCATGCCAGCGTGCCACCGCCTTATGCACGGATGTATCCGCCTGTTCGGTTTCACCAATATGATGCGCCAATGCCCCACAACAATGGATTTGTGCATAGACCCGCACCTCAACCCCAAGCCGGTTCAGCAACCGGATGGACGCGGCGTTAATATCCGGTTCCAGCGCACGTGAAGCACATCCGGCCAGCATCGCCACCCGCCGCACCGGTTCTGATTCTGTATCAGCCGGATAGACAGCATCCCTTGCCCCGACCGGATCAATCCGTGCCGGTATCGCCGTTGGCACTTTATCCAGCATCCGCCGCATCGCCGCCGGCATCGCCCAGCGAAACAATCGCCCCATCCGCGCTAGCCGCATCATGATATGAAACCGGCCAGCATGGGGAATAATCCTTGCCAGCATCCGCCGCATCAGCCGTTCGCCCCATGGCCGCCTGACTTGTTCAGCCATTTTTGCGCGGCCAATATCCAGCAGATGCGGATAATCAACACCAGACGGACAGGTCGTTGTACAAGACAAACATCCCAGACATCTATCCAGATGAAAACCGGTATCCGCAGATACGCTTTCGGGGTTTTCCAGCAATTCCCGCATCATCCATATCCGCCCACGCGGGCTGTCCCGTTCATCACCGGTCAGCACGAATGTCGGACAGGTAGCGGTACAGAATCCGCAATGTACACATGCCCGCAAGATGCTATCAGCACGGGCAATCGCCGGATCATTGAGCTGTTCAGTGGTGAAATGCGTCTGCATGATGCGGTATCCCTAAAACGTCCTAAATCGCATGATGCATGCGCCCGGGGTTCAATATCCCCTTTGGGTCAAATGCCGCCTTGATGCGTTTATGTAATGCCATTTGCGGTGATGATAACGGCTGAAACGGCGGCACAAGTGATCTGGTATTACCAGAATCCCGGATCAATTGCGCAAAGCCGCCGCCATGATCAGCCAGCGCTTGCCGCAATATGGTTCCGGTAACATCGCCAGTTGGTACATCAAGCCATAATAACCCGCCAGCCCAGTCCGCATAATATCGCAATGGCCATTCATCCGGCAATGCATTGATCACCGATGGCGCGGCAGATGGCGCACAGGATAGTTTCCAGATATCACCGGCCGCATCAGCCAACAATGCTGTATTGCCAATCGCCTGCCATAACGTCTGGCTTGCCGCATCATCAATACTATCCCCATCAGGATAAAGCGATAGCACCGCATTCACGCGATCATTAACCGATATGGCAAATCCCTCAAAACGGATCACAGCCAGCATCTGGCCATAATCAAGACTGGAATCAAGACTGGAATCAAGACTGGCCAGGGCCACTATATCTGATGGCAGAATAGCCGCCGCAGACGGCTCATGCGGGGTGGCCAGAATAGCCGCGATATGCCGAACAGCCGCCGCCAGATCAGTCGCCGGTATCAAAACACTTTTAGAAACCTCCGGCCGGGGCAGGGTTTTTAATGTCAGCTCATCCATAATCGCCAATGTGCCAAATGATCCGCAGATCAGCTTGGACAGATCATAGCCGGTCACATTCTTAACGACTTTACCGCCAGAACGGAAACGCTCACCACGTCCGGATGCGGCTTCAAACCCAAGCAGAAAATCACGCGCCGCGCCCGCGGTTAGCCGCCGCGATCCAGAACTGTTTGTGGCTAGCACGCCGCCAATGCTGCCCTTATTGCTTATATCCGTTTTTGCAAATAATACACTTGGGTCAGGCGGTTCAAACCCCAGCATCTGGTTTTTATTCGCCAGCGTTTTATTAATTTCTGTCATGGGCGTACCTGCCCGCACCGTCAGGATCAGCTCATCAGGTTGATAGTCGATAATCCCAGCCCAGCGATCAACCGATACTGGCCGCGCATCAGCAATGGCATAACCCCAATCCGATTTGCTGGCACAACCCGACACCGATAATGGCGTTCCATCAGCCATCGCATCAGCGATAACCGATAACATTTCGTTTAAATTATCAGGATGATCAGCAGTCATTTTGGGCTCAACGCGTATCTATATATATGGTCAGGTTAAAAGCGGGGCAAATCCGGATGCGGCATCTTACCGTGATGAACATGCAACCGGCCTAGCTCAGCGCATCGGTGCAATTCCGGAAACACTTTTCCCGGATTGAGCAGATGGTTTGCATCAAACGCGCATTTCAGACGTTGCTGTTGTTTGAGATCATCTTCGCTGAATTGTATTGGCATCAGATCACGTTTTTCAACACCAACCCCATGTTCACCGGTTAACACGCCGCCCATTTCAACACAGGCACGCAAGATATCAGCCCCGAAATCTTCGGCACGTTGCAGCTCATCCGGCTGATTGGCATCAAACAGAATCAATGGATGCAGATTACCATCACCAGCATGAAAGACATTCGCCACACGAAGCCCATAAGTCTGGCTAAGGCTTGCCATCCGAACCATCATATCCGGCAGGGCGCGGCGCGGAATAGTGCCATCCATACACAAATAATCCGGTGAGATGCGCCCCACCGCTGGAAATGCGGATTTCCCGCCAGCCCAGAATAACATGCGCTCATCTTCGGATGTGCTGATTTTAATCGAACTTGCCCCTGCGGTATTGACCAGCGCGGCCACACGTTCAATCAGGGCATCAACCTCGATCTCGGGGCCATCCAGCTCAATAATCAATAATGCCGCCGCCGCCCGTGGATAACCTGCATGAACAAAATCTTCGGCCGCATTGATCGCCAGACTATCCATCATTTCCATACCGGCTGGAATAATTCCTGCGGCGATAATATCACCAACCGCTGATGCCGCCGCCGCCGTATCATCAAATCCGACCAGCAATGCCCGCCGTGTTGCCGGTGACTGTAAAATGCGCAACGTGACCTCCGTCACCACGCCCAGCAATCCTTCTGATCCGGTCATCACGCCCAGCAGATCATAATCACCAGCATCCAGATGTTTGCCGCCAAGTCGTAGCACCTCGCCCTCAATCGTGACCATTTCAATCCCTAACAGATTGTTGGTGGTCAGCCCGTATTTAAGGCAATGCACCCCGCCAGAGTTTTCGGCCACATTGCCCCCCACAGAACAGGCAATCTGGCTAGATGGATCAGGGGCATAATAGAAACCTTCGGATTCCACCGCGTGGGTGATGGCCAGATTGGTAACGCCGGGTTGCGCCACCACACAGCGGTTATCATAATCAACGTCAAGTATCCGGTTGAACTTGCCCATAGCCATCAACACCGCATCCGCCAGCGGCAACGCCCCGCCAGATAGCGATGTGCCAGAACCGCGCGGCACAATTTTGATCCCCTCACCATGGCAATAGCGCATAATGGCCGCCACCTGTTCCACGGTTTCCGGCAACACCACCACCAGCGGCAATTGCCGATACGCCGATAATCCATCCGCGTCATAGGCACGGCAGCCTTCTTCGCTATCGACTACCGATGTGGCTGGTAATATGGTTTTCAATTTTGCTACAATATCACGCTTGCGGGCGATGATCGCGGCATCAGGTTCAGGCATCTGCATGGCTAGCGCTTTCTGTTCCTATAAATAATCAATCTACATACTGTTTATTCATTACCATAATACAGAATATAGAACATGTGGCATAAATGTGTAGTTTGCCAGCAAATGAAAATGCGATTTTCTGTTGCTTTGGACAACATAAACCTTATTACTTATAATATCTTTCGTGACATATAATATAGGAGAATATCGGTGAAATCTTTATTTGCTAAAATGGCTATGGCGACAAGTCTTGGTCTGGGTATGATTAGTGTTCAACTGCCAGCACATGCCGATACCAAAGTCGGATTAATCCTGCCATATACCGGGACATATGCGGCGCTGGGCAATGCCATAACAGACGGGTTCAATATGGCAATAGAAGAAGCCGGACGCACTGATGAGTTTTCTATCGTCACCGAAGACACAGAAGCCAAGCCGCCGGTCGGACTGGCCAAAGCCCGCAAGCTGGTTCTGCAGGATAAAGTCGATGTGATGGTTGGCGTGGTATCATCAGGGGTGCTTGGTGCTATGCGTGATTTTGTGCATCAATCACAAACCCCGCTGATCGTTGCCAATGCTGGCAATAATCTGGCTACTGGCGAAAACTGCTCGCCTTATATTGTTCGGGTATCGTTTTCCAACGGCCAGATCAACCGTCCCATGGGAACATGGATGGCCGAAAACGGCATTAAAACCGTTTACACACTGGCACCAGATTATTCTGCCGGACATCAAATGATTGAATCCTTTTCTGCTGCCTTTACTGCCGCTGGTGGTGAAATAGCCGGATCAGATTTTACCCCGTTCGGCCAGACAAAAGATTTCGGCCCCTATCTGACTAATGCACAATCATCAGGCGCGGATGCTATTTTTGTATTTTATGCTGGTGGCGGTGCCATTAACTTTGTCAAACAATATGGCTCATTCGATATCAAAACGCCGCTTTACGGGTCTGGCTTTCTGACATCACCGCTTTATGTTGCCGCCGAGGGTGACGCGGCCATTGGTGTTCGCGCATCGCTTCATTATATTCCTACACTAGATACGCCGGAAAATAAGGCATTCGTTGATGCATTCATGGCAAAGCATGGCACCATGCCATCCGAATATTCTGTTCAGGGATATGATGCCGGGCTGGCTTTAATGGCGGCCGTTGATGCCGGCGGAGCCGATAAGAAAAATATTGCCGCCGCATTGCCAAATGTTAGCTATGTGGGGCCACGCGGCGCACTGGAAATTGACCCTGCGACAAATAACATTGTTCAGAATATTTACGTTTACGATACAGTGATGGGCGATGACGGTCTGACGCAAAAACTGATCGATACTATCCCATCTGTTCGTGATGACGTTGCTGGCTGTCAAATGTAATTATGTGATCCGGGCATGTGATGCCCGGATTTACCACCTGCGCAAAATTGCCAACGGGTTAACATTAGGACAATAGCAATTATGGATGCTTCATTCTGGTTACTGCAATTTCTTAATGCGATGCAGTATTCCATGTTGCTATTTTTGTTATCTATCGGGCTGACTGTTATTTTCGGGTTAATGCATTTTGTTAATCTGGCACATGCGTCCCTTTATATGCTGGGGGCTTATTTTGGTATTTCGGTATCCGCGCTCACTGGCCAGTTCTGGCTCGCCTTTATTCTGTCACCGATTATTGTCACCTTAATTGGTGCTATTCTCTATTATACGCTGATTGACCGGATGCGGGCGGCGGGGCCTATGAATCAGGTGCTAGTCACATTCGGTTTGATTTTTGTCATTCTTGATCTTGTCCGTCTGGGATGGGGGGATATTGCATTAGGGCTGGATGCGCCAGATGCTTTAGCGCATACCGTTTCATTCTGGGGGATCAGCTATCCTGCCTATCGCCTGTTTATCATTGCGCTGGGCTTGACCATCATGATCAGCATGTGGGTGGTTCTGGCCAGAACACAGATTGGCGCCATGATCCGGGCAAGTGTTGAAAATGCAGACATGGCCGCATCATTGGGGATACATGTTGGCCGGTTATTTTTTGTGGTATTCTGTTTTGGATGCGCTCTGGCCGGGCTTGCCGGTGTTGCCGCCGCGCCTATTTTTTCGGCGACCACCACGATGGGGATCACCATCCTTATCCCGACATTAATCGTGGTTGTTATTGGCGGGCTGGGTAGCCTGGAAGGCGCGATTGCCGGATCATTAATCATTGGTTTTCTTGAAACATTCGGGGCGGTATTATTGCCGTCTTTATCGGCTGTTCTTACCTATATTCTCTTGGCTGTTATCCTTGTGTTACGGCCACAGGGATTGATACCGGCGCGAGGGTAATATGTTTTATCAAACCCGATTGCGAACTATCACGCTTATTCTTGCGCTTGGCTTTCTGGCCGTTTATGCCAGTTTCGGCAGTTATTTTGCCCGCGAAATTGTGATTGAGATTACCATACTGGCTATCCTTGCTATCAGCCTTGATTTTTGCGCCGGATTTGGCGGGATGGTTTCGCTTTGTCATGGCGCTATCATGGGCATTTCTGCTTATGCCTTTTCGATTATGAGCGTAAAGCTTGGCTTGCCATCCGTGCCATCGGCAATGATCGGGCTGATGGCGGCGGTGGTGTTTTCTGGTCTGGTTGGCTGGGTAACTGCGCGTACTAGCGGCATTTTCTTTATTATGGCGACACTGGCTTTTGGCCAGATGGCCTATACGTTTTTCTTTAAATCACGCTGGCTTGGCGGTGATGATGGCATGGGCGGGATTGACCGTTTCAACCTTAGCTGGCTTGGCGTTGATATGAATGATGCGCTTGTCTTTGCGCTGTTTGGTGTGGCGGTTCTGTTGCTCGTTTATGTGATTGCCGCCATATTATTGCGATCAGGGTTTGGGCGGATTCTTTCTGGCATCCACAGTAACGAAAACCGGATGCAGGCGGTTGGCATCAATACCGCCAATCATAAAGCCATGGCTATGGCCGCGTCAGGATTAATGGCTGGCATCGCCGGAATACTAGCCGCGCAACACACGCTCTATATCTCACCGGAATTACTGATCTGGACAGTTTCGGGTGAGGTATTG
Source organism: Alphaproteobacteria bacterium (assembly GCA_018701255.1). Lineage (GTDB taxonomy): Bacteria > Pseudomonadota > Alphaproteobacteria > Puniceispirillales > UBA1172 > UBA12202. Next base: position 15,642 of record JABIWM010000049.1, read on the forward strand.
CTGGTGGTTATTCTGGGCGGGATAGGCACGCTGATCGGGCCTGTGGTCGGGGCAATTATGCTGGTGATGCTGAAACATGAATTATCAAATTATACGGATTATTGGCATATGGTTGTCGGTATGGTTCTGATTTTTGCGGTGCTGGCGGGCGGCCGTGGTATTTTTGGCCAGATAGAATACTGGCTGATCACGCGTCATTCACCAAAAACGCCGCATCTGCCGCCAGCTAAGGAGAAAGACCTTGCTTGAGGTAAAGCATCTATCCAAGGATTTTGGCGGCATCACGGTTATCCGCGATTTGTCTTTCACCGTTAACGCGGGTGAACGGCGCGTTATACTGGGGCCTAACGGGGCGGGCAAAACCACTTTGTTTCATTTGCTAACCGGCGTTGAAAAAGCCAGTTCCGGCAGCATTTCTTTTGCCGGAAAAAACATTAGTAAAATGAATGCCGTTGAACGGGCGCGTGTTGGTATCGCGCGCAGTTATCAGAAAAATAATCTGTTTGAACATCTTACCATTCGTGAAAATCTTATGCTTGCGGCGGCGGCAGCCACCGGTAAATCCAGATGGTTTTTTCGTGATGTGATCAATCAGGCGGATATGAAAACACGGATAGAAGAAACCGCCGAACAGGTCGCGCTTACCGATCAGCTGGATTTGATGGTCAGCGCCGTATCATACGGCAATCGCCGCCAGCTTGAGGTCGGGCTAGCACTGGCAACCAAACCAGCATTGTTGCTTATGGATGAGCCGACTTCGGGTGTTGGGCCCGCCATGATTGATACGTTTCACCAATTGCTTGAAACCCTGCCCAGAGATATCACCATTCTGATCATCGAACATGATATGGATTTGGCATTCAGCATTGCTGATCGCATCACCGTGCTTAATTTTGGTGAAAAGGTGTTTGAAGGCACGCCCGAAGACACGCGCGGCAATCCAACCGTCCGGCAGATTTATTTAGGCGGCGGTGATGGAACATATGGAGCAACCAATGACCATGCTTGAACTGGATCAGGTAGAAAGCGGTTATGGCGAAACCATGGTCACTCATGGGGTGAGTCTGGCTATTGCACCGGCGCAGACACATGCCGTGCTTGGCCGTAATGGGGTTGGCAAAACAACAACGCTAAAAACTGTCGCTGGTCAGATTACCCCGCGTGCCGGTGCTATCCGGCTGGGCGGTGCCAATATTCACCATCTGCCTGCTCATGCTATTGCCCGCCTCGGCATTGCCTATGTTCCCGAAACGCGGGATGTATTCGGGGCGTTATCGGTGCGTGAAAATCTGAAACTGGCTGGACGGCTGGCCAAACCGGGTTCTGGCTGGACCATTGATGATACCATTGCTTTTTTTCCTAATCTGGCCAATCGGCTTGATCATGGCGGGCATCAGCTATCTGGCGGTGAGCAACAGATGCTGGCCATTGGGCGGGCATTGATGACTGATCCTGATATTCTGATTCTGGATGAACCAACAGAAGGATTGGCGCCAATTATCATTGAACAGATTTTTGAAAAGCTGACTGAATTGAAATCGCGCGGCATGACCATTTTGCTGGTTGAACAAAACCTGCATTTTGCGCTTGGGCTCGCTGATCAGGTCAGCTTGATGAGCCGTGGGCAAATTGTCTGGCAGGGATTACCCGAAGAATTAAAAACCGACCAGGCGGCGCAAGCGCGCTGGCTTGGTGTCTGATTCCCACTGGCGGTGTTGGTTTATCTCACCAGCAAAAGCAAGGGCAAGGGCATGGGCAAAAAGCAAGGGCAAAAGCAAGGACAAGATCAGAAGCAAATCGCTTAACCTGTCTATTGATCCTTCCGGATGATCTGATATTCTATCAATAATAAGGAGCCCTATAACATGGCAACATCTGACGTGACATATATTGACCATCCCCTCATTCAGCATAAGCTGACCATTATGCGGGATATTCATACTCCATCCGCTACTTTCAGACAGCTTTTAAGAGAGATCAGCCATTTGATGGCGTATGAAGTCTGCCGCGATCTGGATACGGAAATGATTAGTATTCAGACGCCGCTTGAGCCGATGAATTCACCAAAACTCAAAGGCAAAAAGCTCTGTCTTGTGTCGATATTACGGGCTGGCAATGGCTTGCTTGAAGGCATGCTGGAATTAGTGCCATCGGCACGGGTCGGACATATTGGGCTGTATCGTGATCCGGCTACATTAAATCCTGTTCAGTATTATCTGAAACTGCCTGATCAGATTGATATGCGGCTGACCATTGTGGTTGATCCCATGCTGGCGACTGGCCATTCGGCGATTGCGGCGGTACACCGGTTGAAAGAAGC
>JABIWM010000050.1 GCA_018701255.1 Alphaproteobacteria bacterium
CATGTTCAATTTCGTCCAGTGTATCGTTACCTGATTGGGTGACGACCGATACCATCCAGCGCATGCCTGTCCATTCTGTCAGAAAATAACCTATCTGGCCGGGGACGCTCTCATCAAGGGGGCGGTCTGCCGAAAACTCAAATCGTCCGGCTTCTAGCAGAACAGGTCTGATACGGGTGCGCAGATAACTAGCCAGTTTCAATTCCCCGTGGTCTTCGAATATTTGCGCCATCTGGATCATATTTTCAGGCACCGGTTGCGGAGAAGCCAGTTGGGGAGAGGCCAGTTGCGGAGAAGAAGGTGCTGATGGCGCTGGCGCCATATGATCGGGCGCATGATCGGGCATATCCGTCATGGGCGGCGGCATATCTTGATCAGGCCATTGTTCAGCCGGCGTGGATGAAACAGGCGTGGAAGATGTAGGCGCGGAAGATGCCGGTGTTGACGAAGCCAGCATATCCGGCGTCACATCTTTGAGCTTTCTGACCAGATCACCGGGGGTGGGCATATTGGCAACATGTGCCAGCCGGATCAAAACCATATCAGCGGCGGCGTGGGGATCAGGAGCAAGATTAACCTCACCATGGCCTTTCAACATGATCTGCCATGCCCGCGCCAGTCGTGATAGCGTGATATCCTTGGCCATATGATCCAGTTCGGCTTGTTCGGCTTCTGGTAGATCAGCGATGCTTCCGCCTGCGGCGATACGGCTTGCCATATGAATATAATCCAGCATATCTGCTATGATCATAATCGCCTCAGCCCCGCTTTTTATGGCGTTATCCAACCCTGCCATCGCCTGATCTGCTTGCCCCATCAGCGCGGCTTTGACAATCCGGATAGCATCCATCCGGCCAGCTTGCCCCAGCATGGCGGCAACCGCGTTGTCTTCGATCTGGTTACTGGTAAGTGCTGCGGCTTGATCCAGCAAGGATAGCGCGTCTCTGACTGATCCTTCGGCGGCGCGCGCTAGCCGTTTCAGCGCGGTGTCTTCGATATGTATTGCTTCTTTATCGGCAATCATTTTCAAATGATCGGCCATCCGGTCTGTTTCCACCCGCCGCAAATCAAACCGCTGGCAACGTGATAACACCGTTACTGGTACTTTGCGGATTTCTGTTGTGGCGAATACAAACTTTACCGATTCAGGCGGTTCTTCCAGTGTTTTCAGCAACGCGTTAAACGCATTGCGTGACAACATATGCACCTCATCGATAATGTAGATTTTATATCGCGCAGATAGCGGTGCATAATGCACCCCATCAATAATGTCCCGAACATCATCAACGCCGGTATTGCTGGCGGCATCCATTTCCATCACATCAACATGCCGTGAGGATGCGATATCAGTACAATGTGTGCATACGCCGCAAGGCGTTAAAGTCGGCTGGCCATTGCCATCCGCGCCGATGCAATTCAATCCTTTGGCAATGATGCGCGCGGTGGTGGTTTTGCCAATGCCGCGCAATCCGGTAAGAATAAACGCATGGGCAAGCCGTCCCATGGCTAACGCATTGCTTAGCGTTTGCACCAGACTTTCCTGACCGATAAGCTCATCCACCGTAGAGGGGCGGTATTTTCGGGCTAGCACGCGATACGGTGTTACGGTCTGATCGGATGCGGGTTCTGCATTTTGCTGATCTGTTGGCATGTTTTCTTGCCTTACCTAACCGTAGATGCCCGGATTATCGTGTTCGGTATATGGCGTGGTATGTTTGTCACCATATCTGACGCCATATTTATTCGGGCGCATGTAAAATAGCGGAAGACTGAATGACCCGACCGAAACATGCTTTGGCTGCTTCCTCTCGGACCTGACCGGTTAAACAAGGTGATCGTCCACCCAGCCTTCCTGTTTCTTGTATGGGATATTATGACAAAAAGCGCAAGCCCTAGCGACGTGTTGAGCCATGCTTTGATGAAAAAAGAACAGCGCTATATTGTCTTGCCGCCCGTATCATAACGCGCTGCATCCGCCGGATAGCATCCCAGAACATTCACCGCATCCTGTGGGCAGAAAAATTGCAATTCTTCAAGTGCCAGCGCAAAAGCAGGGCTTTCCACATGGGTTTCGGCATCAATATAGAACTGCACAGCGGTAAAATTACCATCCAGCATATAGCTTTCCAGTTTTGTCAGATTGATCCCATTAGTAGCAAAGCCGCCCAAGGCTTTATAGAGCGCGGCTGGCACTGAACGCAGTCGGAAAATCAGCGTTGTGATCGCTGTATTGGACTGATTCGCAGGATATTCGGGATTCTTTGCCATAATCAGCATGCGGGTTGTGTTTGTGGACGCGTCTTCCATACCGGCTTTGAGGATATCAAGACCGTAAATCTCTGCCGCCAGCGCGGATGCAATCGCGCCAATGCTGGCATCACCCATCGCTGCCACATCTGATGCCGCCCCAGCCGTATCCGGATGCATTTCCGGAACCAGCCCCAATTTGCGCAGACCATTACGGCATTGCGCCAACCC
>JABIWM010000051.1 GCA_018701255.1 Alphaproteobacteria bacterium
AGGCCCGTAATCAAAGCTTTCGCCCGACACATTGAAATTATCGGTATTCAGCACCCCATGCACAAATCCGGCGGCCATCCAAGACGACACCAGATGGGCAAACCGTTCAGCAACTAGCGAAAGCAGACTTTCTGCGGCTTCGGCTATTGGCATCTGTTCGGCATGATCTATCGCGTAATAATTGGCAAGAACATATCTGATCAACGCTTCCAGACTGTTCTGATCATCCATGTATATTAATCGCTGGAAGCTACCTATGCGGATATGACCATGGGAAAGCCGCGTTAGAACCGCTGACCGCGTGGGCGACGGCTCATCATGACGATCCAATGCCTCACCAGTTTCAATAATGGCAAAAGTTTTGGATGTATTGACACCAAGCGCATCAAGCATTTCTGTTGCCAATAGCTCACGCATAGCACCTTTCAGCGTTAATCTGCCATCTGCGCCTCTGGAAAACGGCGTCTGGCCAGAACCTTTAGTGCCGAAATCAAGCAGATGACCGGTATCCGGATCAATGATCTGCGCATATAAAAACCCTCTGCCATCCCCCAGATCAGGATTATAAGCGCCAAACTGATGCCCATGGTAACAAAGCGCTAATGGTTCCGCGAAACTGTTATCAAATGCCTCAAACCGGCCAAAGCGTCTGATCCAGTCATCCGCGTTTTTCAGATCATCCTGCATCTGCAAACGCGTTGCCCATGCCGTATTCTGATAAATTAAGCGCGTTTCTGGAAAATTAGCTGGTTTAACCGCACCATAAAGTGATGATGGTAAGGTGGTATGTTGTGATGACATTTTCATTGCACATCCTGACCATATTTTTGATAATATGACAACCATACATAACGATAACGTTCCGTTTACATGATGGAGAATTCAGATATGCAAGCACATGATATCAACGCGGTATTGTCACCAATTGCAACAGCTCGTGGCCTGCCTAACGCTATGTATATCGATGAAACAATGGCGCACGCTGAACGCCAGCATGTCTTTTATAAAAACTGGACAGCTTTGACGACTGGAAAAAACATTCCACAAGCCGGATGCGTTATGCCTGTGAACATGCTTGGCATTCCCATGCTGGTAACGCGGAATAAAGACGGTGAGATCAAGGTATTTGAAAATGTATGCCGCCATCGCGGTATGATTCTGGTTGATGAACCCAAACGGCTAAATGGCCCGATTACATGCCCATATCATGCATGGGCATATGATATGGATGGGCATTTGCGGGCAACGCCACATGTTGGCGGTGCTGATATCCACGAACATGAAGCGATAGATAAAGAATGTCTGTCATTAAACCAGATCAGAAGCCATGTCTGGATGGATATTATTTTTGTCAATATTGATGGCAAAGCCCCTGCTTTTGAAGACATCCACAGCGATATTATCACCCGCTGGGCTGAATTTGATAAACCCATTTATCATTCCGGTGCTGATTCCAGCTTTAGCCTGACGCTGAATAGCAACTGGAAACTGGCGATTGAAAATTATTGCGAATCCTATCACCTGCCGTTTGTTCATCCGGGGCTTAATTCTTATTCGCGTCTTGAAGATCATTATCATATCGAAGGCCCCGGTCATTATTCTGGTCAGGGCAGTTATGTCTATAACCCATCACTTGATGAAACGGGACGCACCTTTCCCAATTTTGCCGGCATCAGTAATAAATGGGATCAGGCGGCAGAATATCTTGCGCTATACCCGAATGTGCTGCTTGGCGTTCACAGAGATCATGTTTACAACATTATTATCACCCCTGATGCGGTGAATAAAACAACAGAACAGATTGAAATTTATTATGCTGATCCGTCAGCCCTCGATGATAGCTATGCTGACATGCGCCAGAAAAACAGCACCATGTGGAAAGATATATTTATCGAAGATATCGGGGTGGTTCAGGGGATGTTTAATGGCCGGTCAGCCCCACAATATGATGGCGGGCAATTTTCCCCGGTTATGGATGGCCCGACACATTATTTCCATCAATGGGTAGCTAGGCAAATGGCCGCTTAAGTGCCGTAAATACGGTCAAGCTCACCGCTGATAACATGGCTGATCAGGAAACTGGCAAGCCGTTCTAACTCAGCGTGGAACTTACTGCCTTTAATATCACTGATGCCTTTATATCCATGTGATTTATTCCGCACAATCGCATAATCGGAAATAGGTGGCGCAATGATCACATTGATATCTTTGACAAAATCATTAAGAATACTGTAATCACGTTGATTGGGTGAAATGCGGTTTGGCACCACGACAATATGCGGATTAGTGATACCATAATCCTGTTTAAGTTCATCAATATTATGAATAAATTCTAGAGTCGGTCGTAAATCCGTCCAAGAAAGCGAGGTCGGAACGATAATGACATCGGTTAACCGGACAACCTGCATCATGCTACCTAATCGACCGGCACCGCTATCTATAAAAATAATATTATTTTCATCAATTAACGTGTTTTTTATCAATCCATCTAGCGAGGATATGCCCACCCCTTCAAAATGATCGCCGGTTGGCAATTGCCTGATTTCTTCCGCTGGAATCATACCACGCAGAATCGTAGAAGCTGTCATCTGGGGGTCTGTATCAATCAAATGGGTTTTATAATGCGATAGCTTTTCTCGTATAATTTCATATAAAAACATGCAGAGCGTGCTTTTTCCAACACCACCCTTAATGTTCCCAAAAAATATTGATTTTCCCGGCAAGGATAAAGCCATAAAACACCAAACAAGTTAACCTTTAAAGAAGCATAACATTAAATCAATATAATATTACATGCAATATAATTGCCTATTTGTATATAAGTAAATACTTATTGTCTGTCTTTAGGTAAAAGGGTGGTGGCTTATTTTTGTTTAATATCTAAGCTCAGATAAACCTGATTACCATGATCATGCCTGGCCTAACCGCTGATCAATTGGCTTTATTTATCGCGTTTTCCGGCATGATTGTTCCAGCTGGCTGTATATATGGGTTAAACCTCAGCTATATGATAATACTCGGAAAACATGGATTTGGTAGCGCTGAATCCATGGCTATTTGCGGCTATCAGCATCTGGACAAGTGCTATTGGCGGTATCATGGTATTTATTTTGCCGCATGGATTGGAGTAATTTACAGGTTTCTGATGCGTATTTTTACCCGGAGAACAATAATCATTCTTCCCTTTTGAGTTTTGCTTGGAATTAGTTTCATAACCTATATAATTGCAAATTGCTCTAGATGCTTATGAGCCATTCTGCAAATTAAAATAGTCAATATAATGAAATGATAACAAGTTGATATTGACAGGAGAATTACCATTGCAACAGACTGAAGCACATATCATGTCTTCTATTGAGGTTTTGTGGAACGAAGCCAATGCAATAGAACCGTTAAAGAATCATTCTCCTGTTGAAACATCGGATAGCTCAGCCGAAGATCATCATCTGCATTCTTTTAATTACGAATTGGGGGAATTGCGGCAACGTGTTGAAAAAGCCAGTACGGAAACCCCACTCGGTAACCGGCCAGCTGATTTTTCTGATATGCCAGAGGATGCACCCAAAGATGCTGTAAACCGCATCAAAAGCGCATCTTCACTTGGCCAGCAATCCCCGAAACAATTACCACATGCGATAAATGAGCAATCACCAGAATATATGTTTGGTGAAGCATTTACCAATCTGGTACGGCATATTGTTATTGATTATCTAGATAAATCTGTAGAACCGATTATCAGAGAAGCGATTACAAGCGAAATCAAACAGATTTCTAAAAACAACTCATCTAAAAAGAACTAACAGACCACGATTAACACGGATATTGATAATGCATCATGCGATTATCGGCTGTGTTCTTGCTGGATTTGTTCTGTTAACCGGGTGCGATTTACTCAACAGGAAAAGCACGATAACAGCATTGAAACCATAAAACAACTCGTTTAGGAACGACTGATTGCCCCATTTGCGCAAGCGTCATACGATCAATTTTCCTTGCCTGAAATACAGCCACGCCGCCAGTTATTGCAAGTCCACTATCATGAAAAAAGTCTTCATCAGGATTGCGTTCTCAAGTTTCTGAACCGTTTGGCAGAACAGGAAACCATCCCAAAAGCGATCTCAACCGCACCGTCCGCATCCATAGATCCCTATGTGCCGTTAGCAGATGATCTGTCTGGTAAACATAAGGCAAAGCATATAATGTCACTTTGAAATTTGCCCTCAAAGATCAGTCTTTTGAAACCAGTCTGGTTAATGTGGATGCAACAACGGGTAAAACCGAAGACGCTATTAATACCAGCTTTGTTGCCGCCCCCAGGGAAGTGATTATTCTGGCCGGTTTATTTAAACAGATTGATACCACTGCAGCGACTGGATTGCCCAGAACAACACGCAATCATCTGCCTACGGCCTTTTTAATTGGCGGCGAAGATCAGATCACAAATAAAACAGAAGAAATGATTATCCTAATGGCACCAACCGTGATTGAACCGAAAATAGGCCACAAAACACCACATTCTGCGCTGGATTAAAATGATGTGGTTAAACAGAATAAATGGCTTTGGCAGCATCATAAAGCGAACGGCTTTCGCTAACATATATGTCTGCTTGAATTCGGCCAGCTGTGTACAGCTCCTTCAACGCCTTCATATCAGTTTCAATTATTTTCAGATCAGAGAATTGTTTGCTTTCATCCGTGACCAGATCAGCTCCATTAATATCTATGCTGGCCGTTTCTCTGGCCTTGATATTTATGATAGAATGCTTGGTAAGCGAAGCCATCATGTCGGTTTTAGCCTCAATTTGTCTGGGTGGGAAAATGGCCGAAAAAATAAACATCAAAAGCAACAATCCAATGCCGCTAAGCACCAGCATCACACCAATCGTACCCTGATTGACATTGCCAGAAAGAAGATCAAGGAAAACCGTTTGGGTATAACCCCAAAAATTAGATCCCATGTCTGTGATCTTATCCCATATCTGATGAATGGTTTCCATTCGATCCATATCCTTCTTAATATTATCAGATCATATTTTAGCATAATTTGCATCAATGGGGCTAGTATTAAGGCATTATCATGACAGCAATATTTGCTAAAATAGCGCTTATTTCGCCCACTTGCCCAGCGTCTTGATGAACTGGTTGTTATTAAATATCTCCAGCAAGCTATTTCCATGGTGGAATACCGGCGGATAGCTGGGTTGATCAAAATAGCCACGCTACCTCTTAGTGGCAAAAAAAGACCCTATAGTTGTTTATAGCACCCCGCCGGAACAGATATCCAATAGCTGACTTGACCTCAGGAGATTATCATTAGAAAATGCATTAATGTTTAATATATTCGCACCACAAAAACATAAATCCAAACATAGTATGCAAACACAAATGCTTGATCTTGCCATTTATGATCGCACGATAACACTGGCTATAAGCCGCCGACAGAATGCCAGACGGTTAACTCTGCGCGTTGAAGAAGATCAGCTGAAAGTCACCGCCCCACCAAATATATCCGAAACCGAAATCATCAGCTTTGTCCAAAGCAAATCATCATGGGTGCAGGCAAGGCTGGCTTCGTATGCTGATATTTATGATAACGCCGTGCCTGCAATTCTTTACAACGGCAAAGAAACTGCCGTAAAAATAACGCCCCATTATAATGGGCATCGCTATCGTTTACGATATGAAGATCAATGTTTATGGCTGGATAGGCCAGCATCCGCACGAATGGGAATTGCCAGACAAATGGAAAAACATCTCAAGGAAGAAGCAGAAAGCCGTATCCGTTATGTGCTTATACCCGTGCTGGATAAATTATGTGAAGCACCGGTTTCTATTAGCATCAGGGATCAGAAATCCCGTTGGGGAAGCTGTTCGACAACGCGGAAACTATCATTCAGCTGGCGGTTGATTATGACTCCACCCGCCGTTTTGGAATATGTGGTTATCCATGAAGCCGCGCATTTACGTCATCATAATCATGGCTCGCAATTCTGGGCACTGGTTCATGCGTTAATGCCAGAATATGATCAGCACCAGAACTGGCTAAAAGAAAACCAGAAACATGTTATGGCCAAACTGGATCTCAGATTAGCTGGCCTGGAACATACCCCTGGCCATCAGGATATAGCCTAGATGACTTCTGATAGGAAATGTACAATCATCTCACCAAATGTTATGATATCGCCCAAACCGATCTGGAATTCAAAAGCCTCTTCTACGATTTTTAACTCAACCTTATCTTCTAATGTCTGGGCATCACCATCGGTTTCCCAGTTGGTTCAATCATCCAGCGGATCATTTTCGCATCCATCAATGCCGCGTCTGGCATGATGCTAACCACGTCAGTAGAAGTTAGTATCGTTGTCAGAAGTTCAATAATTTTGGTGATGCTAAACATAGTGATAATTCCTTAGATGGTAAATATGAGTGATGATGCCAAAACGCAGATATGGCGCATAACTAGGCACAGGGGAAATGGCTGAAACTGTCAAAACAGCGCCTAAAATACGATTTAAATAAAGGGCTATAGAGACCTGAATTCAAACAGGTTGATGTATAAGAATTACCCATAAGCCATTGTTTATTATTATATCTTTTATAAAACATGCCAATTCCTTGGGCAATTAATCTGAATTAAAACAGTCTCAATCTACGGCTACCCTACTCTCAAAAAAAGATTTCATTCCCTGCTTTGATCACTAACTGAAAGAGAGAACCTTGACAGAAACCATATCTGGAAAAGTTAATATCTAGTTAACGGCAAGCACTTTTTTTCATTTTTTTTGAATAATTATTATTTTCCGCTCTATGCTACCAAAAATGAGGAGTGGCATGCTTGCCGGGATCATGTTACAAAACTCATGTTTTATGTGAGCTTTTAGTGTTTTTCTGTATGTGTCGCCTGTCCGATTATTTATCTTGTTTTATTGTTATTGTTTTGATGGGCGGCATGATTAGCCACAAATCAGCACATGCGGATGAGCTGATATGTTTAAAGCCTGTGGATAGTTTTGTTGATCCGGGATATTGCGCTGGTTTATCGGTTGCCTATCTGGATATTCTGAACAATATGAACAAAACCAAAGCGGTTGAGATATCGAATGCGATACAGCAAACGAAGCAAATTCATGAACAATGCCATGTGACCAGATATAAAGATGCATTTGCCCTTGGTCAGACCGCTTTTCGCAGAATGCTGTTCTATGACACACCGGATCGGTTGAATATGCGCTTGACGCAATGCTATCGGATGTTGAACGAATACCGGAAATCCATGTCCGATACTGATCAATCCGAATAGATTTATTCCCGCTTTTCAAATGAGATGAATGTTATGGTGGGCGCGGCAAGGATTGAACTTGCGACCCCTACGATGTCAACGTAGTGCTCTCCCACTGAGCTACGCGCCCATAACATATGCATTCTATACCCCAAGCCCTATATAACTTTCAATCGTTTTCTTTATTTTGTTTTATGGTTATTCTGGGCGTTCTTAAACACGCGGGTCATATGATGCCACATCCACGCCAAATGCCGATATCTGCAAAACATCAAATGGGAAAAGCCATCATTACAACCGGTGATTTGCCCGGATTTTCATTTAAGTCAGGATCAAATCCGCGTCTGATCATTTCATCGCCGCATAGTGGCCGGAATTATCCGCATGATTTCCTGACCAGTACATGCCGCAGACTGGATGAATTACGGCAAGTCGAGGATGCCTTCATGGATATTCTGCTAACAAAACATCCGCTTAATGCCATGCTTATCCATGCTGATTTTCCCCGCAGTTTTGTAGATGTGAATCGCAGGTCAGATGAACTGGAACCGCATCTATTTACGCATCTGCAAGATGATATAACCGTAAAAACCAGCCGCTATACGAAAGCCGGGCTAGGCGTGATCCCATCCCAGATATCACGCCAGAAACCTATTTATTCCCATAAATTGCATCCGGATGAGCGTGAAAGACGGATGACGGCTTGCTATGCGCCTTATCACCAGCAGATCAAAACCATGATAAATACCGGCTTATCAACAGGCACAGTTATTCTGCTGGACATCCATTCCATGCCATCACAGATCACTAGCGGATCGGCTGATATTGTCATTGGCACCTGTCATGGGCAGTCGGCACCAGCATGGCTAAGCACATGGATATGTGATCATTTTATAAGCAAAGGGTTGAAAACACGGATGAATTCGCCATTTTCCGGCGGCTATATCACTCGACATTATGGCAAACCCAAAGATAATGTTTTTGCCATCCAGATTGAAATTAACCGGCGGTTATATATGAACGAACGACAATTACAATTATTGCCCGAATGGTATAGTCTGGCTGATATGCTGGCCAATATGATCAATACCATCAGCCAGATGATGCTAACAGATAACGCCTTATAATCCCGCCCGGCGGCTAAAACGAAACGGATCAACCGCACGGCGCATGGCTGTATCTAGCGGTGATGCTTCCCCACAAATATCAGCCGCCAAAGCCTCAGCCAGTATCGGTGCGGTCACCATGCCGCGTGATCCCAGCCCACCCAGAATATATAACCCTTTCCCCAACGCACCGGCCATGGGCTGTCTATCTGGCGTGGTTGCCCTGACACTTTGCCGGCCACCCCAATGGTTTTGCCAGTGATCCGGCGCATGGGGCAAGCGGTTCTGTAATATATCTGGCAGGCGGGCGACATTTTCGGCATGAGCATTAGCATGCGCGCTGATCTGATCAGTTGGCATCATGACATGATCATTTTGGATGCGTTGATAGCTGGCACCCAGCGCAACACTACCATCTTTTGCCCGCGCCATATATCCGCCAAAGCTGATGGGAATGGTGATATCTGGTGCTTCATCAGACGGAATATGGCTGACTTGTCCGGAATTTGCCGTGATTGGCAATATCGGTTCAAGCCGCCGCCCCCACAACGCCGATAATCCAGCACCGGCGGCAATCACCACAATATCTGCGTGATCCTCATAATGGTGATGCTCATGCCCGCGATTGTCATGGCCGCGATTCTCATGCCCATAGTCACCGGTAAGCATAATGCCGGATGCGGTATTGGTCATGCTGGTTATATTGACATTATAGCGGCAAGGTATGTTTTCCAGCATCCGGCTGATCCATAGACGGGGATCAACAGCACCAGCATAGGGATAAAATAATCCTTCTGCCGACAGATGAACACCAAGCCGGTCAGACATTGCCGCCGCATCCATATGGGAAAACAGCGCATCCGGCCATCCCTGCCGAAGCAGTTTTTGTTGACGCGCGGCTTCTTTTTCGTCTTTGGCCAAAGTGATACAGCCCTCATCCAGCCCTGCACCCATGGCCAGTGCTGACCGCCGGGCAAAACCAAACGCATTCATTGATAGCCAGCCATGATCAGTGGGATCAACCGTTAACCTAGGGGTTTGCAGGGCGGCAATATTTCCGCTTGCCCCCTCAGCCATATCAGATGCCGCATCCAGCACCTCAACATTGATATGCCGTCTGGCCAGCGCATATGCTAATGATGCACCGGCGATTCCCGCCCCGATAATCTTGACACTGGCTGGCAATGCCGGTTGCGGCCTTACCGCTATGCGTGATGATAATATGCCGGTGATACGGTGGCGTTTGCGGCCGAACCCATCATGCCGCGTGATATCAAAACCGGCGGCTTCCAGCCCGCGTCTGACATCACCGGCGGCGGTAAAGCTGGCACAAATGGCATCTTTCGCGGAACATCTGGCCATATGATTATATATATCCCCTTGCCACATATCCGGATTACGGGCAGGCGTGAACCCATCCAGAAACCAGATATCGGCCACAAAATCAGAACTGGCCAGCATGGCTTTGCTATCCTGATAAATCAGATCAAGGGTGACTCTGCCCTGATCAAGAAACACCCGATGCCGCCCCGGCCAGCGTGGGGGCAACGCGGTGATCAGATCAGCCGTTGCGATATCCAGTTGCGGATAGGCGGATAGCACGTCTTTGATCTGATCTGCGGTAAGCGGTGCATGTTCGGTGGTAATATAATGCAATCGGGCATCGGCAGGGGCGTATTTCCGGAACAGCGATAACGCCACGCAGAAATTTAATCCTGTCCCGAACCCCAGCTCGGCAATTGTGGTCAGACGGGCATGTTCAAACCGTTCGGGCAAGCCGGTTGGTTTCATAAACACTGCCATGGTTTCGTCATAGCCGCCTTCTGATGAAAAATAGATATCATCATAAAGCCGCGAATAGGCCACAACGCGCCCATCATCACGCGATATATCAATCATCGGATCAAGAAGCGGGGCATAAAGGGCTTTGGCTTGGTTTGACATGTTCTCGGCCTTAGCAGATTTCATCAGTTATGACCATATCCGATCAGCTCATTATGAAATCATAAGCGCGATTATTCGGGCCAGTTTTCCAGATCAAGCGGATAAACATGCCCAGCCAGATCACCACGCAGAAACACCAGCGTCACTGATCCGATATGAATACCGAACTTGCTCACATAAGCGCGGTTGATCGCCACGTTTTTATCTTGCTGATAAATCCAGTCATCAAATTTAACGCGCAAACTGGAATCGCCAACAACCAGATCAATATCATATGTCCAGTTAAGCGCGTTGCCGCTAATTTGACCTGATGCTACCCCGATAACATCTGCCGCCGCGCCTTCGTACCGGATAAGTCCGGCATCCGGCATCCCTAGATTGGTAATCGTCCAGACACGTTGATCTGTTTCCCCATCATCATATAGGAAATGTTCATCAAGGATCAGCGTATTGCCATTGACAACGCCGGTGATATTGACGCGGAATTGCCGCTTGAGGTTTCCATAGCGGTCTTCGAAAATCCCGAAAGCAACCGTCTCGCCTTCAAAAAACGCCTCAAGCGTTAATGGCGGAGTTCGGGCGTGATGAATATCAGGCGAATGTGGCGAACACGCCGCCATAACGCCCATCACCACAGGCAACAAAATCATAAAAACAGGCGCGCGATAAAACCGCCATTTCAACCACTGAAACATAAACATCTCCTCCCCCTCTCATATAGCTCGCACAGGCACTGAGGAAAGATCAGCAACCGCATTTTGCTAGAGTGAGGATTTAGTGGGGTTAATGGGGTGGGATATTTATATTTTAAAAAAATGCTCAGCGTTAACCTTATTTTAACCTTCATGTGATAGGCATCACAGGTAAATAAATCTTATGCCTTAGGAGAAATAAAATGAGCAAAAAACAATTCGACCAAGTTCATATGAACAAATTAAAGAATTATGTTTACGCTTTAAAAGATTCAGAAGAAAAATATCCATTCTATATTAGCCGAGGTATTGAAGATCGTATGTTTGCACATGAAACTGAGGCGCGTGAACTTCACGATTGCAAATCAAAAAAGATACGTGAAATCATGGATGAAGGTAAAGAAATAGAATATTTCATCTTGAAACATGGTCTTTCAGAAGACGAAGCTATTTTAGTCGAATCAACTATGATTGATTATGCAAAGTTTTTCCACACTACCCTCACTAATGAAAATAATGGTGATGACTCAGATAGTTCAGGTTTAATGACATTAGATGAGTTTTATAGCCGTAATCCAATTGAAACTCTAAAAAACATCCCAGAAGGATTTGTCGTCATCAATATCAATAACCGCTATAAGCGAAATTGTAGTCAAGATGAAATCTATGAATTCGCAAATGAATCGTGGAAAATAGCAAAGGATCGAATTGGTGACTTATCAAATCCACATATCAAATATGTCTTAGCCGAATATAAGCAAAGTATAGTCGGTGTTTTTGCAGTTGAATCTTGGTATGAATGCCCTGATTCTAATGGCAGAATGCGTTACGGATTCAACCGGAAGATGAATTTAGATAATAATATTAAAGTACAATTTATTAATAAGCGTTTTCCAAAAAAAGGTGGCCAAGCTAACCCAATCGCCTATTCAATTTGCGATTAGCTGAACCGTGCGGGGGATAGTCCGGTGATTAGATTGGCATCGCTGGCATTGGATGATGCGGTTTTGTTTAGGATGATATCTGCGGCCAGTTGGGATAATGCCGGTGCGGTCTGAATGCCGTTTCCGCCCTGCCCTGCCAGCCAGAAAAACCCATGTGCCACCGGATCAAAGCCAGCCACCGGTTCATGATCATCGGCAAAGCTGCGCAAGCCTGCCCATTGGTGTTCCACTCGCGTCACGCTAACCGTGGTGGCCTGTTCAAAACGGTCAATGCCCATGGCCAGAACCATATCATCCACCCACGCATCACATGGCGCAATCGGGTCTTGATCCGCTGGTGATACCATCAACCGTCCGGCATCCGGTTTGGCGTACCATGTTTCGGCGATATCCGCGATCATTGGCCATGGCGTGGGGTCAAGCCCATCGGCCAGCGGAATAATAGCGGCAGAACGGCGGCATGGCGTGATTGATATCGGGCTAGCCCCGGCCATGGATGCCAGCACCCCTGCCCATGCGCCAGCGGCATTGACCACAATATCTGCTGTTAAAACTTCACTATCTGTTGTGATATGCCATAATTTACCGGTTTGCGATAACGACAATACCTCATGCCCAGTCAGAAGTTGAGCACCGGATTGCCGCGCCATGCGGATAAAGCCCTGAAATAGCTTATCAACGTCAATATCAGCGGCCTGTTCATCATAAATCGCGGAAACAAACCGGTCTTTGCGTAAAATCGGGCAGAGATCATGGGCTTCGTCCGGTGATAGCTGGGTCAGCCCCGTGCTTCCGGTCATATACTTGGCCAGAATATCCCCATCATCAGCACCAACAATGGCCAGCTCACCCCGCAAGCTGGTCACGCCCCCGGCAACAATATGATCACCGGTCAAATCATCACCGGATTGCAAAATCAGTTGCCGCAACAACGCCGTGCCATAATTGGGGATATACATTGCCGCCGACCGGCTGGTCGAATGATAGCCAAGTGACGGCTCGCGCTCAAGCACGGTAACAGACGCAAAAGGCGCTAATCTGGCCGCCAGACTAATACCGGCAATGCCGCCACCAATGATAACAACATCCCGCATCGGTTTAATCAATCGCGCCTTCGGACAGGAACAACAGAACCCGTGATTGATCATCCAGCCCGAACAGCGCTTTATCTCTGGCCAGTTTTAATCCGGCATAGCCCGCCCCGCCAGATGGTGACGCGGCCAGACCTTCGGCTGTCAAATCAGCAATAAGCCGTTTGCAATCCGCGTCATTAAGCGTCATGAAAGCATCGGCGTGCGCGGCTAATCCGGCTAATGCGACTTCTGATGCTTCTTTGCAATCCAGCCGTCCCATGATGGACACATCACCGCCAGATGGCACAACCTTGCCTGCTTTGATAGCCGCCTGTAACGCTGGCGCTTCGTCCGGCTCGACAATGGTAATATGCGGCGCATCGCCATAACGAACACGCGCCAATGCCGCCACCGCCGCCGCCAGCCCGCCAACCCCGGCTTGCAGGAATATATGCGTTGGCGTTTGTTCCATCGCATCAAATGCCTCGGATGCCATGACCAGATATCCTTCCATGATATCCACACCGGTATAACATTCCGGCCATGTGGTATCAGACATAATTTGCCAGCCTTCGGTTTTTGCCCGCGCTAATGCCGCGTCCATGCTTTCTTCGTAGGAATCACCGGCTATCACCACCTCAGCACCGTAATCACGCAACCGGTTGGCAAAATCTTCGGGGACATGAACCGACAGATAAATCACGGCTTTAGCCCCAAACAGTTTAGCGCCAGCGGCAACGGAAAGCCCGTGATTGCCTGCGCTTGAAGTCACAAACACCTCACCCGATAGCGCATGCGCCCAATCATCACCTTGTTGTTTTGCCGCCGCCTGTTTCGCGATAGCATAGGCCGCACCCAGTGCTTTAAAACTGCCCAGATTCATGCGCTGGCTTTCATCCTTGATATGCACTTCGGCAATATCCAGTGATTTAGCTAATGCTGGACATGCCACAAGCGGCGTGACCTTTGCCGCCGGACATAGCTTGAGCAAAGCCAGTGGAGCATCAACATTAACGCTGACCCCTGATGGATCAAATCCGGGCATTCCTGCACCGCGCCAAGGGTTTGCAATGTAAAAATCAGCTTCTGTTGTCATGCCGCATTCTCCTTCAAGATCATTCATTATTCAAATTATCCATGATCAATATCATAAATTAACCATGCCGCCACTCATTGATATGATCTTGTAATCCATACCATGTGTAAACCATAGGCAAAAACCACGGCTGGCCGTTATAAAATGGCAGAGATGCAGGGGCTGAACCGGATAGAACGCTTGGTGCATTCGTCTGGCCAAGCACCTGCTCCGCCAGTTTTTTACCGCACCACCGCGCCCAGACCGTGCCAGATCCGGCATAGGCGGCTGAATAATGTATCCCATCATGGGTGAAAATACGCGGGATCAGCTGACGGTTGAACGCCACATTACCTGTCCAGCAATAATCAATATGTACATCCGCCAGTTGTGGCAGAATACTGATCAACCGGTTTCGCAGAAAATTCACCGTTTTAATTGACGGCTCTTTTTCTGCCCCCCGCGCTCCAAGCAAAATGCGCCTGCCATCCGGCGTTGGCCGGAAATATGTGGTCAGCTTGGCGGTATTGCCATACATCCGCATGGCCGGCATTAATGCCTTAACCCGCTCAACCCCCAAATCTTCCGTGACGATAATACTGCTCCGGATGGGGATCGTCCGTTGACGCAGAAAACGGCTAAACTTATGTTCAGCACCGCCAGTATAGCCATTGGTTGCCACCACCACGATATCAGCATGGATAGACCCTTTATCGGTGATTACCATTTTTCCGGCGGTCGGGTGATCCTGAATATCCTCAACAGCGGTTTTTTCAAATACTTTCACACCTGCTTCGGTGATGATACGCAAAAATCCGGCAAAGAACTTGGATGCGTGAAAACCGCCGATATCATCCTCAACCATGCCGCCATAAAACCGGTCAGATGCAATTTCATTATGTTGATCGGCCTGACTGACCATACGGCACGGAATACCCAGTCTGGATTGCAGCAAATCGGCTTCCCGCGATAGATAATCATAATGCTTGCCAGACATAGCCCCCTTGAACCAGCCGGTAAGCTTGAACATGGCATCAATGCCTTCGGTTTCGCAGAAATCCGCCAGATCGATACGGGCGGCGCTGGCTTCTTTATATAGCTCATCGGCAAAATCGCGCCCCCATTGTTGTTCCAGCTCACCATGGCTAGGCCGGATGCTAGCCGAGTTAATTCCGCCATTACGGGTAGACGCGCCATAACCCGGTGTTGATTTTTCAATGATCGTGACTGATTTTCCGGCTCTGGCAAAAACCAGCGCCGCCGCCATGCCGGTATAACCCCCACCAACAATAACCACATCCGAGGCGCCGGGCATCGGATCATCATGAATTTGCCGCAAAGGCTCATCGATATCCCACCAGTATGGGCGATAGGCAATACGCAAAGGATCAAGAGGCATGGATATGATCTTTCTGTTAGTTATTCTGTTTTAACATAGCTCTAATGATAAAATAATGATCTGACAACGACAACACAGCCATGTTTATTATGATATATTGAAGATATTACATCCAAAGATCAATGCCAGAATAACCGCTAAAGAAAAGGCTTTTCCAGAAATATTTTCAAGAAAAAGAATGTAGCGGCAGATGCGACGATGGGTACCTTGTCAATCGCATCATGATACTTTATGTTTAGCTAATCCCTAAGACTCTGGAGAAAAACATGCCTGACGCACAATCAACGAATATCACCGATGAACATAACATGACCCCGGAAATTGCTCGCGCAAAGCCTGCTAAAATGACATGGGAAGACCCTTTTCTTCTCAATGATCAGCTCACCGAAGAAGAAAAAATGGTGATGCAAACAGCCCATGACTATTGTCAGGATGGGCTGATGCGGCGCGTGATTAACGGCAACCGTAATGAGGTATTTGATCGTGAAATCATGAATGAAATGGGCGAATTGGGGCTTCTGGGCGCTACCATCCCTGATACCTATGGCGGTGCTGGCGTTAACTATGTTTGCTATGGTCTGATCGCCCGCGAAGTCGAACGTGTTGATAGCGGCTACCGGTCAGCCATGTCTGTTCAATCTTCACTGGTCATGCATCCGATTTTTGCTTATGGCACCGAAGAACAACGGCAAAGATTTCTTCCCAAACTTTCCACTGGTGAGATGATTGGCTGTTTTGGGCTAACCGAACCTGATCATGGTTCCGACCCATCCGGCATGGTCACCAAGGCCAAAAAGGTCGATGGCGGCTATCTGGTATCCGGTGCAAAAAACTGGATCAGTAACGCGCCTATCGCTGATGTGGCAATTGTCTGGGCTAAATCGGATGCCCATGACAATAACATTCGCGGCTTTATTCTGGAAAAAGGAATGAAAGGGCTGGCGATGCCAAAAATCGAAGGCAAGTTTTCGCTTCGAGCATCAATCACCGGCATGATCCAGATGGATGAGGTATTTGTTCCTGATGAAAATCTGCTAACTGAAGTACAAGGTCTGGCTGGCCCGTTTGGATGTCTGAACCGTGCCCGTTATGGCATTAGCTGGGGCGTGATGGGCGCGGCAGAAGCATGCTGGCATGCTGGCCGTGAATACACCATGGATCGCAAACAATTTGGCCGTCCACTTGCCCAGAATCAGCTAATCCAGAAAAAACTGGCTGATATGCAAACAGAAATCAGCCTTGGTCTGCAAGGGTGCTTACGGCTTGGCCGGATGTTTGATGATCACACCGCATCAGCCGAACTGATATCCATGATGAAGCGGAATAATTGCGGCAAAGCGCTGGATATTGCACGCATCGCACGGGATATGCTTGGCGGCAATGGTATTTCTGATGAATATCCGGTTATTCGCCATGTGCTTAATCTTGAGGCCGTGAACACCTATGAAGGCACACATGATATTCATGCGTTGATCCTTGGACGGGCGCAAACTGGCCTGCAAGCATTTTTCTAGGATTTACAAATACTTATAAATTATAGTTAATTCTATAAATGAGAAAAAAGGGGCGTGATATCGCCCCTTTTTTAATGCACATCATTTTGATAATGTCGATTAATCAGACGCCTTCAACAATCCGCATGTCTCTATCAGCCGCGCCATCAAGCGCAACCAGTGCTTCGGCATAGGCAGGACTTTCAACAGCGGTTTTTGCCGCGTCTAGTGATGGAAACTCACATACCACGGTACGGTTCATCACGCCATTTTCTTTCACCATAGCGGGCATGCCCCGAATGATAAAATTGCCGCCAAATGATTCCAGAGCAGGCTTGGCAAGCTTGGCATATGCCGCCAGTTTTTCTTCGTCATGAATGGCGCGATAGATAGAAACGAGATAACCTTTAGGCATGTTAAAGCTCCTTTAGAGGATTAAGTTCCAATGTTTATATTTCGGTGTTTATTCACCTGTTTATATTCAGGTGATTATGTTAACCGATCAAATAACTGCATTAACATAGCCAATATTCCATATCCAATGCAACTGGCCATAACATAACGGGTCATTTATTCACCGCAAAAGCCGCGTAGTGAATTGTCATCACTGGTCATTTATGCGTATGCTTGGTTATGACAGACACTTACAAACAGGCCAATCTGCATGACGCTTACTTTTCATCATATTAACTTTGTCAGCCATGATGTTGATAAACTGCATGATTTCTACACGCGCATTTTAGGGCTGGATGACATCCCCATCAGCCAATTTCCCCGGCCACCAGAAACCGATGATACCGGTTATGGCGGTCATATCCGGTTTGCCACCGATGGTGCTATGCAGATGCATCTGGCAGAACGTGATCTGAATGTTGCTCATAAAAACGGCCGCCATATTAATCCGGTGGAACGCGGGCATATTGCCTTTCGCACAGATGATATTCAGGGGTTCATGGCTGATTTAGACGCGCAAGGCATCACATATGCCGATTATGGAACAACATTTGCCGAAGAATGGCATCAGATTTTCTTCCATGATCCGGAAGGACATATCATCGAAGTGCATCAACAGGTAACACAAAACCAAGTGACACAAAACCAAGTGACACAAAACCAAGTAACACAAATAAAGGAATAAGCATTGACTGATATTGATATCCTGCACCATCAGCAATTAAATGACGGTATTCTGCGCCTGACCTTAAATCACGAAGCGCGCCGCAACGCCCTATCCGAAACCATGATGGAAAAACTAACATCTGCTATCACCGCCGCTGGGCAGGATAGCACTGTGCGCGTTATTATTTTGGCGGCACGGGGCAAGGTGTTCTGCTCAGGCCATGATTTGAAAGAAATGACAGCTGGCCGCAATGCCCCTGATGGCGGTAAGGCATATTTTACCAAAGTCATGGCTACATGCTCACATATGATGCAAACCATTGTTAACTGCCCCAAGCCCATCATTGCTGAGGTAATGGGCATTGCCACCGCCGCCGGATGCCAGCTGGTCGCTAGTTGTGATCTGGCTGTTGCCGCCAATACTGCCCAATTTAGCACGCCGGGGGTGCATATCGGTTTATTCTGTTCAACGCCTATGGTCGCGTTATCACGGAATGTCAGCCATAAACACGCTATGGAAATGTTATTAACCGGCGATATGGTATCCGCCCAACGCGCCGTTGAAATTGGGCTGGTTAATCAAGTCACCGAACCGGATCATCTGACCGAAGCCACTCATATCATGGCACAGAAAATAGCGTCCAAATCCAGCCTCACCGTAGCCACCGGCAAACAGGCGTTTTATCAACAGCGTGAGATGCCGCTAGCTGATGCTTATAGCTATGCCTCAGAAGTGATGGTGAATAATATGATGGCAAAGGATGCCGAAGAAGGCATAAATGCCTTTATCGAAAAGCGGCCTGCCCAATGGAAAGATCAATAAATCCCTTCATCCGGACGATATTGATGTCATCATTACGGGTTTAATCCAGTGTTACCATGCCATATGGGGTGGTCATGTCAAACCGTAGGCCTTTTTTGCCATTTACAATATTGGCAAAACCGCTAACCCCACATGCCGCCATCAGATCGGATATTGTTTCCGGTTCAGGTGTGCTGATCGTGATCTGATTAAGCCTGACCCCCAAATCCGGCATGTTATGACAAGGATTTTTCCCGTCTGGCCATTCAATAAACGCCGGCAAAAGCCCGCCTGTCGGTAAATGGCCATCATCAGGGACGGTTAACCGCCAATGCAGATCACCACGCGTCACATTCAAAACCCTGCCCAGATCAATCGGGCTGATCGCTTTTAGTGCATCCAGATCACGCACCCCCACCACCCAGCATAGCGCCCTTGGCCGTGCCGCTATATGCGCTTCAGTCGCCGGATCATCCAGACTGAACCAGCGGCGGCGGTCTGGCGCCGGTGCATCGGGATCAATAGCAATCAATTCAAAATAGGTATCGCCGCCTGCCTGCATCAGCGCATTATGCGTGCTCATCATAGGATGCTTGCCGCCATCAGGAACAGAAACCCCGCATCTGTTTTCTATATCGGCTTTAGCATCAGCTAAATCGCGGCATCCCATAACAATATGGTCAAGTTGCGGTTGAAGCGAGTGAATAATATCAGCGGTCATAAAACCATGATAGCGCAATCAAACCAACTGTCAAAGCCGCATGCCTAGCAATACGCTGTCTTGGCTTTGTTTTAGCATTGTTTCAGCTTTGTTTTAGCCACTGCGTTCGTCGCTGGTTTCGGCTAGCAAGGCGGACATATCGTGGATGGTGATTTGCCGTTGGCCTTTGATGGATATGATCCCATCCTTGGATAATCTGGATAATTGCCGGCTCACCGTTTCCATGGTCAGCCCCAGATAATCCGACAACACTTTCCGTGTTAATGGCAATTCCAGTTGAATATCCGCCACTATTGGCATCGCATGTAATCGCGTCATCTTAATAGCCAGCATATGCAGAAACGTGGCCAGTTTTTCGCGTGCGGTTTTCCGGCCTAGCAAAAGCATCCATTCTCTGGCTGTATCAAGTTCATCAAAGGTTTTTTCCAAGAGCCGTGGGCCTAACGCTGGCGACTGGTTAAGCAGTTTTTCAAATGATGCAATAGGAAAGCGGCACATCTCAACCGGTGTTTCGGCAACCACATCATAGGTTGAAACCGGATGACCGGGGCGGCCAACAAAATCACTGGGTAGCAATATGCCCAGTATCTGTTTTCGGCCATCCTCCAAGCTCTTGGAAATGGCGGCAACACCAGACACTAGCGAGCCAACATAGGCCATGTTTTCACCAATATGGGTGATAGCCTCACCCTTTTCGAACATGCGATAGGTTTTCATCTGATCAAGAGCGTTTAATTCATCAGGCTGGCAACGTGAGCAAATCGCATTATGACGAATGGGGCAAGCGGAACAGTCACGCTTGCTATTATTTTCCAATTGAGATGAGTGCAAAAGATGAGCATCCATGGCGCTTTATTTCTTTCTGTTCTTATTATTTGAAACAAATACTAATCTGCCAAAACAGAATTTGCAAATTTGATATCCGTATAATTCCAATAAGAGAAATCCGAAGGGAAAATAACAATTGAAAAATGAACTGGGCGGATTGCCGAACCTAAATAAAACCTTATCTTATGATCAGAACAATTATATTTTTTAGAGGAAGAAAATGCCTATTAAAACAATGATATGGATAGGATGTCTGGGGCTTCATATTTATCAAAGCATGATTTTGCGCGAAAATGGCATTTCTACCATGTGGATTGTTGCTGCTGTCATGCTGGAATCCGGCTATTTTTTCACAACCGGTTCCGCCACATTAGACACATTGATTGAAATTCTGATTTATGTTCTGGATGTGATTTTAGGATTTATTTACAATTTGCTAGCCGTTCCCGGTGATATTCTTGTTGCGATTATTGGTGATGATGTTGGGCAGATAATGTTTCGCCTTGGGCTGGAAGCCGGATCATTTCAAATTGCCATGATCTATCTGATCGTTGCTGTTGTGTCTTTCTTTATACCCGATGGCAAAACCAATCATCAGTCTGATGAATAGGTTCCAGAATAGGTTCTGGAACAGATGAAAAAGAGATGAAAGAATAAAAACATGAAAAGACGGCATTTTCTATCTGGTCTTACTGGCGGTGTGATAGCATCCGCCGCAATCCATCATCACTGGCTGAAACCCGCGCAGGCACGTTTGCGGCAACCCGTGACATGGGGCGGTGCGTATTTACAAGACGAAGCCATGGCTATGCCGCATCTCAGCCGGGCTATCGCGATGCGGAATGCATCTGGCCAGAGCATAAATCAAGTGCTTTTTGAAACGATACGCGGCATCAACTGGTCGGAAACCGATATTGATCTGGCGGCACTGGTTGATCAGGATACCTCAACAACAACAGAATTCGGCATGGTGCTTGTCTTTGCCGCTGAGCAGACCCTTGGCCAGATATATTTTCCCGATAAGCGCGAGACGAAATATATCGCCCGCCTTGTTGGATATAATATGGTTTACAATGTCCAGAAACGTCAGATTATCGGCAATTTTGGCATACGCGGCAGATATTTTGACGCCTTACCGGGCAAGCCGGATAATAACGCTTTGCCAGACATATATTTTGATCTGGTAACCAATCAAAACCGCGAGGGAAGCATTGCGCGGTTAATGACTGAAAAAATATCAAAATACCCTTATAGCAACCGATATGGCGGCAAACGGTTTAAAGTGACATCGGTGGAAACGAAACCGCTTGTGGCGACTGCCGCAGAACAAACCGGTATGAATGCTGATATATTCAAAGAACAGATCGGATATCTGTCTACTGTCTGTTTTTCCGAACAGACCACCGTACCGGTTATTCCCTACACGAAAACAGCCGCGCTCAATACCAAACTGGCACAGGAAATGCGGATTACCGCGTTTGATGGTGATAGTGCGTTAAATACAACCTTGCCATTACCGGACGCTGAGATCGGGATAAATATTATTCTGGATGGCTGGAATTTTAATGTGACCCCGACAACAGATCAACGCAATCAGGTTAGTCTGACCATGTCGTTAACTGTTGTTTTCACATCTCAGGATAATGGAAAAATCATTTTCAATCAGCAGTTTTTCGCCCAGAAAGATTTTTATGAAATCCCCAAAGCAAATTATATCATGTCCAGAGATGCCCGCGTTTATATTCTGCACGAAGAATGTATTGATAAGATATTTGCCAGCATAACCAGCCCATCCACGCGATCTGCTTTATATGAAGGCATTGATCTTATCCAGCCTAGCGAGGCCAGTTTTGTTCAGGCAGTGACCGATGACAAGGCCGGTTATCAGCAGGATTATGACACCGTAGCGGAATACCTGCCCTATCCCATGTAAATAAAAAATGTAAATAAACAGAAAAAGGCCGGCACTTATTACCGGCCTTTATGCGATAGCGTCATGACTATTACTTCTTTTTGGGGCGGGCAATGCCCTCAACCACAACCGGATTAGATAGCTGAATATCAAAGCTGACCTTGCCGGCATAATCGTTAATGCCATTATAAACACCGCAAGCTTTGCTCCGCATAACACCCAGCTCATAGATTAATCTAGTTGTATCTTGGTTCAGAATATCAACGCTATCAGAGCTCATGAACGCGACCATTGTCGTTGCTGTATAAAACGCCAATAATTGATGCGTGTCTGAAACATATTCACCATTCATATCATGAACACGCCGAAGCAGAGCCAGACCTTCTTCGTCTAGCTTACCAATTTCTGCTAATTCCTGTTCAATGCTGTTCTGGAACGCATCACTGGTAACCATTAACTCACTAAGCATGGTATCCATATTGGATTGATTAATAATATCCTGTGCCGCCAGACGATAGGCCTCAACCTTATCGCCCATGCCAACAATAGTACCAAGCTCAATCAGCAAATTAGCACGGCGAATGGATAATTCTTCAACATCCTGCCGGAAAAGCGTTGCCGTACTTACGCCGCCTGATGACATTTCATTAGCTAAATCTGCGCGTATCTGCTGGGCTTGTGTCATCAGATCAATATACAGATCACGTTGTGGGTAATTCGGATGAAAGACGATTTCATAAAACGTGTTTGAAACAATGCTGGAAAAATCATCCTTTTGCTTATAGGCATATTCATAACTAGGCCGCATCCATGTTGCCGCGTTCGTCAGATTCGGATTTCTTTTATA
>JABIWM010000052.1 GCA_018701255.1 Alphaproteobacteria bacterium
CCAAACATGCAGGGCTGATTATCGGATGTGATGATGCTTGCCGCGATATTGCCGCTAAATATCCGCATAACAGCATTATGATTGATCTGGAAACGGTATCAGCAAAACTGGCCAATACGGATTTAACGGCTGCCCTGACAGGTGATCATAACCTGATGAATATTGGCGCGGCCATGTTGATCTGTGATCAGCTGAATATCACAGTGCCATCATGGGATATGGCATTAGCCGGATTTACCGGACTTGCCCATCGCATGGAATGGCTAGGGCAATGCGGCAATATCCAGTTCATCAATGATAGCAAAGCGACTAATGGGGTGGCCGCCGCCAAAGCATTGATGAGTTATCAGGATATATACTGGATCGTTGGCGGACAGTTGAAACAAGATGGTCTGGGCGAAACCATGAATGCGCTGGATCATGTCCGGCATGCGTTTGTAATTGGCGCAGATACGGCGGATTGCGTGAACATGCTAACGCCGCATGTGCCAGTTGATATATGTCATACCATAGAACAGGCCACACAAACTGCGTTTGCAACAGCCCATAATGATCAGGCTGATCAGGCTGATCATGCGACCATTTTGCTATCACCGGCCGCCGCCAGTTTTGATCAATTCAAGAGCTTTGAGCATAGAGGTGACGCGTTTCGCGATGCCGTTAATCATATCCTTCTTCACGCCAGCACAAAGGAGCATGCGCATGTTTAATCGCACAGATCGCAGCTTTGTCAGTATCTGGTGGTGGACAATCGACCGTACCGTTTTGGCGCTGGCATTGCTATTATGCATGGCCGGGATGTTTATGGTCATGGCGGCCAGTCCGCCCGTTGCATTGAAAATCGGTTATAATGAATGGCATTTTGTTTTCCGCCATGCCGTATTTCTGGTGTTTTGCCTGATCCTTATGATTACCACTGCCATGTTCAACGAAGGCATGATCAGAGTGGTTGGTATTCTGGGCTTGCTTGCCGCCATTATCATGATTGGTATGACGTTGATCATTGGCGGCGAAATAAAAGGCGCGACACGCTGGATTTCGTTAGGCGCATTTAAAATTCAGCCATCCGAGTTTGCCAAGCCATGTTTTGCCATCACCTGTGCATGGTTATTAAGCATGTGGCGCGAAGAACGGCATTTCCCCGGCTGGATTATATCTATTGGTCTGCTTGGACTTATGGTGCTTTTGCTGGTTTTACAGCCTGATATTGGCATGACTATTCTGTTTGTCATGACTTGGGCGATGCTGATCTTTCTGGCTGGCATGCCTATTGGTCAGGTGATTGTTCTGGCCGGATTAGCACCGATTGCCGGATATATGGCTTATCTGTTTATGCCGCATGTCACTATCCGCGTGAACAAGTTCCTGAACGGAACGAATGATCAGGCGGATATCGCTATGGAGAGCTTTTCCCATGGTGGGTTATTAGGCGTTGGTGCATCCGAAGGCGTTATCAAAAAGCATCTGCCAGACGCTCATGCGGATTTCATTTTTGCCGTGACGGCCGAAGAATACGGCATTCTGTTCTGCATCGCGATGATTGCCGGTTATATCATTATTGTCCAACGCGGTTTTTCCCATGCCCAGACATCAAACAGTCTGTTCAGAACACTGGCTATCGCTGGCCTGACGTTACAATTCGGATTGCAGGCAGCTATCCATATGGCCTCATCGGTTCAGCTAATCCCTACTAAGGGCATGACCTTGCCATTTATCAGCTATGGCGGCTCGTCGCTCATGACTTCCGGTATAACCATTGGATTGCTGATTGCGCTGACCAGACATCGCCAGCATAGAGAAGCCCCGTCCCAGCATAAACCAGCGGCGAAAGCTGACCATGGAGAAGCTTATGGCTAAACCGGTAATCATGCTGGCGGCTGGCGGTACAGGCGGCCATATCTTCCCCGCGCTATCTGTTGGTGAATATCTGCTTGATCATGGCTGGACACCGGTTTTCGTGACCGATAAACGCGGCCGGTATATGATACCGAATGATGTGAAGACTATCACCATTTCTGCGGCTTCGCCATTTGCCGCACGGTTTCATCTGCGGTTATGGCGGCTATTCCGGCTTGGTCTGGGATTGCTTTCTTCTGCTGGGTCTATTGTGTTTCGCCGCCCCAAGGCCGTGATCGGTTTTGGTGGTTATCCCGCCGTACCACCAGTAATTGCGGCTTATGGGCTTGGCTTGCCGGTAATGCTTCATGAGCAGAACGCATCAATGGGTCGCGCAAATCGCTTTCTGGCAAAGCGCGTTCGCTTGCTGGCAACGTCATGGCCGGATACCAAAGGTATTGAGCCGACTAATAAAACCCCTGTCATTGTTACCGGAACCCCTGTCCGGGCAGCATTTCATCACATTGGCAAAGATGGCTACACGCCGCCCGAACAAGATAAGCCAGTGCGTATTCTGATCGCTGGCGGTAGTCTGGGGGCAAAGGTATTTGGTGAAACCGTTCCCGAAGCCATCAGCCGTCTGCCAGATGATTTGAAAAAACGCCTGCAACTGGTGCATCAGGTCAGGGCAGAGCAAATTTCTGAAGTCCGAGCCAGATATGATGAAAACGGCATTAATGCCGAGCTAACGTCATTCATCCATGATATGAGCGCCGAGATGAAACAGGCGCATCTGGTGATTTGTCGGGCGGGGGCATCATCGGTGGCAGAATTGGCGGCGGCTGGTCGTCCTGCGCTTTTAGTACCATATCCGCATGCTATGGATAATCACCAGACGGCAAATGCCCAGGTCGTCCATGATATTGGCGGCGGCTGGCTAACGCCGGAATCAGAAATGAGCGCCGGTTCGCTAGCAGGCAAGATTGCCGCCCTGATTGCTGACCCTGCCCGTCTGACGATTGCCGCTAACAATATTATACAGCTGGCAAAACCGGATGCAGCCAAAGATTTGGCAGAACATATTATCAGCTTAACCAAGCAGGAGCGTGCATCATGAGCCAGCTTCCGCTTAGCATTGGACGGATTCATTTTACCGGCATCGGCGGCATCGGGATGAGCGGCATTGCTGAGATTTTGCATGACATGGGATATCAGGTCAGCGGCAGTGACATGACTAGCAATGCCAATGTCAAACGACTGATCGCCAAAGGTATTTCCGTGACTATCGGCCAGCACGAAGACAATGTTTCCGGCGCCGCAATTATCGTTGTTTCCACCGCTATCAAATCGGATAATCCGGAAATGATAGCCGCCAGAAAGCAATTTCTGCCAGTGGTGCATCGGGCGGAAATGCTGGGCGAATTAATGCGGCTGAAATGGTCGGTTGCTATCGCCGGTACACATGGCAAGACAACCACAACGTCCTTAGTCGCGTCATTGCTGGATATGGGCGGCATTGATCCAACCGTCATTAATGGCGGCATCATCACCGGATGGGGTAGCAACGCCAAGCTGGGCAAAAGCGAATGGATGGTCGTTGAAGCTGATGAAAGCGATGGCTCATTTTCCAGACTTAATCCAACCGTGGCGGTTGTTACCAATATTGATCCCGAACATCTTGATCATCACGGCAGTTTTGATCAGCTGAAACAGGCGTTCAGGGATTTTGTGGCATCTATTCCGTTTTATGGCTTTGCCAGTCTGTGTATTGATCACCCCACCGTGCAACGCATGATTGCCGATATTCCGGAACGCCGGATTATATCTTATGGATTTTCCGCCAGCGCCGATGTGCGCGGCATTAACTTGCGGCCAGATAACGACAGCATGATATTTGATGCCATGGTCAGCAAGCGGATCAGCGATCAGGGCATTATAGAAGGTTTCCGCCTGCCCATGCTTGGTGATCACAATGTGCTGAACACACTGGCCGCCATTAGTGTCTGTCTGGAAATGGGGATAGATGCCGATAAAATTCTACATGCGGTCAGCCAGTTCAAAGGCGTAGGCCGCCGGTTTGACCGCAAGGGAAGCGTATCGGATATCACCATTATTGATGATTATGGGCATCATCCGGTTGAAATTACCGCCGCGTTATCCGCCGCCCGCATGTTAAAGCCGAATGATCAGATTATTGCCGTGTTCCAACCGCATCGCTATACGCGGATGCGTGATCTGTTTGATGATTTCTGCGCCTGTTTCAATGATGCCGATCATGTCATTATCAGCGATATCTATGCCGCTGGCGAAGCCCCGATAGACGGCTATGGACGTGATGATTTTGTTGACAGCCTGCGTGCCCATGGCCACCCATCCGTAGACGCATTACACGCCCCCGATGATCTGGCTGAATTGGTGATGACAAAGGCCAGACCGGGTGATGTGGTCATGTGTCTGGGTGCTGGCACCATTACCAACTGGGCATCGGCCTTGCCAGAACAGATCAGCGGTATCACCGGCGATGAGGTGTTGTCATGACCGCGCTAATCAATCAATTACCAGACATACGCGGCACTTATCAGACATCCGCCATGCTATCTGATCATACATGGTTCGGGGTGGGCGGCCCTGCCGAAATATTATTCACGCCAGCGGATGCCGATGATCTGATCCATTTTTGCCAGCATACCGATGCCAGTATTCCGGTTTATACCATTGGTGCCGGATCAAATCTGCTGGTGCGTGATGGCGGCATGGCCGGTGTGGTTATATCCACCAAATCCATCCGGCATGAGCATATTGACGGCACCAGAATAACAGTAGGAAGCGGCTGGACAGATGCCGAAGCCGCCCGGTTAGCGGCCAGACACGGTATCGCCGGATTAGAGTTTCTGGTCGGTATCCCCGGCACTATCGGCGGCGGCTTGCGGATGAATGCCGGTGCTTTTGGTAAAGAGTTCTGTGACGTGGTTGTAACCGCAACCGCCATTGACCGCAAAGGCCATATTCATCACATGACCCCACAGGATATGGGCATGCGATATCGCCATACAGACACGCCCGAAGACTGGATTTTTACCGAAGCCACATTGCAGGGCGAAGCCGGTGAAACAGACACTATTCGTGCCGCTATGAAAGCTATTATCGCCACACGTTCAGACAGCCAGCCACAAGGCGTGCGCACCGGCGGCAGTACCTTTGCTAATCCGGACGGACATAAATCATGGCAATTGATTGATCAGGCCGGATGCCGTGGGCTTACCCATGGCGGAGCTATGGTTTCTGATAAGCATTGCAATTTTCTGATCAATGCCGATCACGCCACCGCGACCGACATAGAAACGCTGGGCGAGATGGTAAAAACCCGCGTCAAAGCCCAGAGCGGCGTTGATCTGCGCTGGGAAATCCGGCGTATTGGCGCCCCCGCAAACCATTCAGACAAAGGCGGCCAGCATGACTGATATGAGCGGGTTAACTGTTTTTTTAATGGGCGGCTGGACAGACGAAGCCGAGGTGTCACGGAACACGGCGAAAGCCTGTTTCCAAGCGGCACAAGACGCTGGCTGGACATGTCAGATGATTGAAGTCGAGCGTGATATTGCCAGCCGTCTGGCCGATTTAAAACCCCGCCGTGCCTTTAATGCGCTTCATGGGCAGCTGGGCGAAGATGGCAATATGCAGGGCATGCTTAATCTGATGGGTATCCCATATACCCATAGCGGCGTGCTTGCGTCAGCGGTGGCAATGGACAAACCCATGACGAAAACCGTGCTGGGGCAAAGCGGAATTCGTTTTGCCGATGATATTCCGATCCGGATCAGCGGCGGCATCATTACACCAGATCAGGACACAGTCCAGCAAACCCCGAATTCCCCAACCCCGAATTCCCCAACCCTTTATTCAATGGTGATCAAACCGCGTAATACCGGCAGTAGCGTGGGCGTGCATATCTGGCATGACGGCGATGACTTGCCGCAACAGAATCTATGGCCGGAAGATACTCAGCTGATGGCAGAACGCTTTATTCCCGGCCGTGAGCTAACCGTATCTGTTCTGCATGGTGAGCCATTGACGGTGACTGAGATTATTCAGACAAACCGGTTTTACGATTACGAAGCGAAATATGCCGATGGCGGGTCAACCCACATGTTTCCGGCTGACATTGACGGCGATGTTTTTGCTACCGCTATGGAATGGGCGGCCATTGCCCATGATCAGCTAGGATGCCGGGGGATATCGCGATCTGATTTTCGTTTTAATGATGCCACGGGCGAGCTGATCATGCTTGAGCTGAACACACAACCCGGCATGACCACCACATCATTAGTGCCAGAACAGGCCGAATATAAAGGCATCAGCATGGGCGCGCTGGTGTCATCATTACTGGAGGCGGCGCAATGCGATTAGCCCTATATAAAGAAAACTTTGCCGATACCCAGACAACACAGCCACGGCGGCGTGTCCGGATCATGGCAGGCATAATCGGTATTGCTATCATGCTATCCGCAGGCGCATCATGGTGGTGGCGCGATGGCATTACCAATCAATTCATTACGCTCAGCGCCAATGCCGGTATTAAGCTGGAAGGCATAACCGTTTTTGGCCGCATAAATACAGATCAGAGCGATATTCTGGATGCTGTCGGATTAAAACGCGGTGATCCGATGATTGGTATTGATCTGGATCAGATCAAAAATGATATTGAAACATTAGGCTGGGTAAATCAGGCGCGAGTGGAAAGACATTTCCCATCTGATCTGGTGGTTTATCTGACCGAAAGACGACCGATTGCCATTTACCAGACCGCCGAAGGCCATCAGGTTATTGATAAATCCGGCACAATTATTGACGGCATCAAAGTCGAAGATTTCCGGCATTTGCCAGTCGTTAGCGGTAAAAATGCCCAAGCCCGTGCTGGTGAGATTATTACCGTGCTGGAAAGCGAAGCTGATCTTTATAACGAAGTCTGGTCGCTGGCGTATCGGTCAGAGCGCCGCTGGGATGTATTTCTGGGCAATAATATCCGCATCATGCTACCCGAACAGAACCCTATTGATGCGTGGAATCAGCTGGCCAAACTTGATCGTCAACACAAACTGACACAACGCAACACCGTTGATATTGATCTGCGGATACCGGGGCAGATCATTATCAAACCAGATCAGCCAGTCAAAGCAAAGGGAAGCCAGACATGAACGTCATGCCACGCATATCAGGCTTGCTAGGGCAAAGCAAAACCAGACACGGAACTGTTGGTGTTCTGGATATTGGTACAAGCAAAGTCGTCTGCATGATCGCCCATAGTGATGGCAATGCCCAACCCACTATTCGCGGCATCGGACAACATGCGTCTGCTGGTATCAAACGTGGCGAGGTGGTGGATATTGCCGCGCTAAGTTTAGCGGTTGGCAAAGCCGTAGAAGCCGCCGAACGTATGGCCGGGCTTTCCATTGAACGGGTTGTTGTCGGATTATCCGGTGCCGGACAATCATCACAGATCAGAACGCATCAGGTGGATGTGGCAAGCGGTGAAGTGCTGGAACGTGATATCCGCCGGCTTCTGCATCTGGATTTTGATGAACCCGACCTCGAAGGCCGCACAATTCTGCATCGTCTGCCTATTGAGTTTTCGCTTGATGGCATTACCGGCATCCGTAACCCGCAAGGCATGTTCGGCCAGACATTAGGCATTAAAATGTGCGCCGTTGACGCATCATCAACCGCGCTCCGGAACATCCGGATGGCGGTGGAAAGAAACCATCTGGCGGTTGAACATTATGCCGCAAATATCTATGCCGCCGGTTTATCCTCATTACTGGAAGACGAACGTGATCTGGGCGCAACCGTGATTGAAATTGGCGGCGGCGTGACCAGCATTGCCTATTTCACCGATGGCGAGCTTCGTTTTATTGAAAGCATCCCGCTTGGCGGTGCCAGTATCACCAATGATATTGCCCGTGGGCTTTCTATTCCTATCGAAGAAGCCGAACGGATCAAAACCCTGAAAGGCAGTGTTCTTGCCGCCCCCGGTGACAGTGATGAAATGCTCACTCTGCCGATGCTTGGTCAGGATACGGATATGCCACTATCGGTTGAGCTGGGCGTTCTGGGTGAAATTATCCGCGCAAGAGTAGAAGAAATACTGGAAATGCTGTTGTTGCGGCTGGAAAAAGCCGGATATTCTTCTGCCGCCAGCCAGCGTGTCATTCTGGTCGGGGGTGCCGCGCAATTACCGGGAATGCGCGAATTTGTTTCTACCATGATTGGCCGCTCCGTCAGATTAGGCCGGCCAGCAGGAGTGATCGGGCTTGCAGAAGCAACCGCGACATCGGCCTTCGCCTCACCTGTTGGATTAATTCATTATAGCTATATCAGACAACATATTGAACTGGCGCAAACCGATGCGCTGATATCCGGTCGATCCGGACGGATCAGCCAGATTGGTAATTGGTTCAAATATTACATTTGGGATGGCGGAAGCCGATGAAACACAACCAGTTCCATCGTCAGACCATGACATATCTGTCATCCGAATACGGGGAGGACGTGTTGCAGACGTATCCCCGTCGCCACAGCCGTAGCCAGCATGTCATGGATGCCGGGCACATTAACCTCAAGAGGAGATCATACCATGACTCTTAATATTTCAATCCCCAGCGCGACTGAGGAATTACGCCCTAAAATCACCGTTATTGGTGTTGGTGGGGCTGGCGGCAATGCCGTCAACAACATGATTGAAGCCAACCTAGAAGGCGTTGAGTTTCTTGTTGCCAATACCGATGGTCAGGCATTGGCCGCGTCATTGGCACCGCGGAAAATGCAACTTGGCCGGCTTCACACAGAAGGCCTCGGGGCTGGATCAAAGCCGGAGATAGGCCGTCTTGCCGCTGAAGAAAGCCTTGATGAAATCATGGCAGAACTGGCCGATAGCCACATGGTATTCATTACCGCCGGAATGGGTGGCGGCACCGGCACAGGTGCAGCACCAGTGATTGCCCGCGCCGCCCGCGAGCAAGGTATTCTTACCGTTGGCGTTGTGACGAAACCATTTGAGTTCGAAGGCACGCCCAGAATGCGGCTAGCCACACAAGGCATTGATGAATTACAGGCTTATGTAGATACATTGATTATTATCCCGAACCAGAATCTGTTCAGATTAGCCAATGAGCGGACAACATTTACCGATGCTTTTGCTATGGCAGATAATGTTCTGCATCAGGGCGTATCCGGCGTGACTGATCTGATGATCAAGCCGGGCATGATCAATCTGGACTTTGCCGATATCCGGTCAGTAATGACAGAAATGGGCAAAGCCATAATGGGAACAGGCGAAGCATCAGGCGAAGGACGTGCGACCAATGCCGCCGAAGCAGCCATTCATAACCCATTGCTGGATGAAACCACATTGCGCGGCGCACAGGCGTTGCTGATCAATATCACTGGCGGATCAGACATGACATTGTTTGAAGCCGATGAAGCGGCAAACCATATCCGCAAAGAGGTCGATAATGACGCTATCATTATCTTTGGCGCGATTGTTGATCCAAAAATGGAAGGCGTGATCCGCGTTTCGGTTGTTGCTACCGGTATGGAAGCAGAAAGCCAGAGCGCCCGCCCGCCAATGTTCCAGCAGACAAGCGCTATTGCCAGTGCGCCTAAATCCACGCCTGCTCCATCTGCTCCATCAGGTGCATTTGGGGATCATGACTACCAGCAACCTTTTTATGCGACACGGCGTAACGAAGGGGTGATTGAAAAAATTATAGCTGATAACCCTCTGACACATCCAGCCGAACAACCGGTATCAGAAACAGGTCAATCAGACATGCTTGTTTCTGACACAGTGGCCGCTGAAACATTTGTCGCAGAATCATTAACAGCCGAAGCGTTAGCAGAACATGATGCTGATCAGCACTCGACCCAGATGGATGCCGCAGCAGATGAAAATCAGCTAAGCATTATGGATATGATGACAGATAGCAATGATCAGCCAGACGCGGTAGAAGCATCACCAGAGGCCAGTGTTACAGACACCCCTGCGCTTGATACTACCGCCGAAGACGATGTGCCATTCACGCTAGGTAAAACCGTTGACATTCCCATGGAAGAAACGGTTGAGCCAAAAGAAACAACTGGTTTGATCCGGCATATCACGCGGTTATTTTCATCGCATCAACAACAGGAAAACAAAGCCGCAAAGCCGGTTCTTTCTGATGTTGAGCCATTAAACCTGCGCAAAGCCGAACCTATGTTCCGGTCACAAGATACGGCAGATCAAACGCCAGAAACCATGCCAGATACCATGCCAGAAACAATGACGG
>JABIWM010000053.1 GCA_018701255.1 Alphaproteobacteria bacterium
ATAATGATTCCCCCAGCACCAACCGCAAGGACGGATCATCATCAGCAAGTAATATATGTGTGCCGTTATCGGTCATGACACGCCTCTGGTAATTGGCAGATTAATTTGAAACGCCGTCTGGCCAGCGGTATCGCTGACATCAACCGACCCGCCATGATCAGTAACAATGCTGGCAACTAGCGCCAGCCCCAATCCGGTTCCATCAGCTTTAGCCGTCACAAATGGATCAAATAGACGCGATTTTATAGCTTCTGCTATGCCTTCACCCTGATTAATGACAACAACACCAAGCATGGATAGATGATCCGAATTGCTATCTGATATTGTCAATCGTGAGCCAAGATTATAGATCGTTTTTATTGTTATTTTTTTATTATTATCAGATGCTTCACAAGCGTTCTTAATTAAATTTATCAACGCCTGAATAAGTAATTCTCTGTCACCATATGTGTCTGGCAAAGACGGATCATACAGTTTTTCAAAACGAAACCCCAGCCCGAAACTCTGTTCAGCCAGATGCAGGCAATGATCAATGATTTCATGAATATTGATCCGCTTACGATTAATCGTATTCCCGGCCGCCAGAGTTTCCATCCGGTTAACCAGCTCTGTTACGCGATCTGATTCAGAAATAATCAGCTCTGCCATCTGAAGCTGTTTTTCGCGCTGATCTGCCCGGGTGATCAGCTCAGCCGCGCCGCGAATACCAGACATCGGGGTTTTGATTTCATGCGCCAACAATGCCGCAAATGATGACATACGGCGCGATGAGCCACGGAATTGTTCCTGCCCGCGCAACCGTTCGGCTAAAGCGCGTTCCTGTATCAGAATAACAACACATCCCGGCCGTTCAGCCAATGGCGATACATGCAGATTGATAAGCCGATTACCCAGCACATCACTGGAAAGCTCAATCCCCTGATCATTAACACTGGCCGCGGTCGTTCTGGCCTTGCTGATCATGGTGCTAACAGACGAAGATAGCGGAAACAGATCATCAACCGATTGATCAAGTAGAGTTTTCCGGCCAGAATGGAAAAAGGCTTCGGCGGAGCTATTCGCCTCAATCAGCTGGTTCCCTGCATCAATCACCAATAACGGAAAGCCAATGGCATTCATCACGATATCGGCAAGATCATGTGGCGCGTTCCCAATCATCACGCCGCCTCACCCCAATCTTGCAATTGATCAAACCACTTGTCCATAGCCGTAAACACGGCTTTTGCATCGGTAGTATTATTGGCAATCTGGCGCATTTCAGCCGCATGCGGTAACCCATTTGCATAGGCGCTAACATGCTTTCTGGCCAGACGAAGCCCATGTGACCCATAATGCGATAACATCAGGTCAAGATGTTTACGCATAATCGCATGACGCTCTGCCAGACTAGGAGCTGCTGGCATCTCACCATGGCGCAAGTAATGATCTAAATGCGCCGGTAGCCAGGGTTGCCCCATGGTTGCCCGACCAACCATCACTGCATCCGCGCCAGATGCCGTCAGCGCCGCCCGTGCGGATTGCCCATCAGTAATATCGCCATTTATCACAACCGGCAGATCAACATGATCAACGACTGCTTGCACAGCATCCCAATCTGCCGCGCCTTTATAGAACTGGCAACGCGTGCGGCCATGCACCGTAACCATGGATAAACCCGCATCTTCGGCCATTTTTGCTATTTGCGGCGCGTTTCGGGTATCATCATCCCAGCCAAGGCGCATTTTCACCGTGACTGGCCTGTCCGATGCTTTCATTACCGCATCAAAAATTGCGGCAACCGTGTTTTCGTCACGCATCAGCGCCGAGCCGGATAATTTGCCTGTCACCTTGCGTGCCGGACATCCCAGATTGAGATCAATAATAGCCGCGCCCATATCGCAACCCATCCGCGCCGCTTCTGCCATAACCGATGGCTGCCATCCGGCCAGTTGGAGCGCAAAAGGATTTTCATCTCTGGCATTGGTGGATAATTTGCGCATTTCTTTTTTAACGCCATGAATAATCGCCTCACTTGCGATCATTTCAGACACAACCAGCCCACCACCAAGCGATCTGACCATGTGGCGGAAAGGCCAGTCCGTCACACCAGACATAGGGGCAAGTATCACCTTATGATCAAGATTGAGTGAGCCAATTTGCATCAAATGTTCCAATATGCTTAAAAATTAGGCATCTTTTACCATGAAAGCGCAATCATTCACAAGTCAACAATTGAAAATCCGCACGAATTCGTCAGCTTCTGGATGTATTTCTGTTCTGTTCCGGTTATACATAAATAATGACAGAAACCCATTTCCATGCCCTTGTCCTTGCCGCCGGTAAGGGATCACGTCTGGGGGGAACCCCAAAGCAATATCGCCAATTGCAAGGCCGTGATGTATGGCTTTATGGCGTGCTGGCACTAGCCAGTCATCCGTTATGCCGTGGCGGGGTGATTGTCTGTCCTGATGGGGAAAATGCCTATCATGATGCCTGTCTGGCCGAATATCAGCTTAATCAATGGAAAACGGTAACAGGCGGCAAGGAACGTCAGGATTCTGTTAAAGCTGGGCTAACACAACTGGCGCAACACAACCCTGATGCGGTGTTTATTCATGATGCCGCCCGGCCTTTTATCGGTTCTGATCTGATTAATCGCCTACTTGATGGTTATCGGCAGGATTATAAGGCTGTTATACCTGCGCTTCCGCCGGGGGATAGCTTGAAACAGATAACCAATCAGCATGTCAGCGGAACTATCGAGCGCGATAAAGTTATGCGCGTGCAAACGCCGCAACTGTTTCATTTTGATACGATCCATGATCTGCATCACCGTTATGCCGGTGCTGGCATGCCCGATGATAGTAGTCTGGCAGAGGAAGCCGGAATACCCGTATTAGCCGTAGAAGGCGACCCCAGAACATTTAAAATCACAACGGAATCCGACTGGATCATGGCGCAAATCATGATGCCGGCACCAGCAATAGAAACCCGTATAGGGTTTGGCTATGATGTGCACCGGTTTGATCCGTCATCTGCGGATGGTCATAACAATACCCAGATCATGCTAGCCGGCATTAGCATTAATCATGATCAGGCGGTCATTGCCCATTCTGATGGTGACGTTGCGCTTCATGCGTTAACAGATGCTATTCTGGGGGCTATTGGTGATGGCGATATAGGCACCCATTTTCCGCCATCAGATGAACAATGGCGTGATGCGTCATCCGACCGGTTTCTGATTGATGCTGTCCGGCGATTAACCAAACGGGGCGGCAAGATCAACAATATTGATATTACCATCATTGCCGAAGCGCCTAAAATCCTGCCTCATCGTGCCGCTATGACCCAGAAACTATCGGAATTAACCGGAATTCCCCATCATGCGATTTCTGTCAAGGCAACAACAAGCGAAGGCATGGGATTTGTTGGCCATAAAGAAGGCCTTGCCGCCCATGCGGTGGTAAGCATAGTGTTACCAGCAATTGAGGCAACATAATGAAAATATCGCGAGCCAAATATCAATCCATGCTATCCGGAATAGCAACATTGGGGCCGCTAGGCTATGCCCCTGCCCCCGGAACAATGGGGTCTGCGGCGGCGTTAATTATTGGCGGTGCCGTTACCATCACATTCGGCATGATCCCACTGGTAATCATGATTATCATTGTTACTATTATATCTTTTCCTGCCATTGATGCCCATACCAGCATCACCCAGAAACATGATGCTAGTGAGATTATCATTGATGAAGTCATTGGTCAGTGGCTGGTTCTGTTAGCTATTCCCATTGTGGCAAGTCATGATGCGTTATATCTGTATACGTTGCTGGCCGCGTTTATTCTGTTCCGGATATTCGACATATTCAAACCGCCGCCGGTTTCTACTGCCGAAGATTTGCCCGGTGCCGCCGGTGTTATTGCTGATGATATTATGGCTGGCGTTCTTGCCGGTGTTGTCATTATGGCCAGTTTCCAATTTTATGGATGGCTATACATATGACCAGCCATGCGGATGAACATATCACCCGCCTTGCCGCCGATGTACTAGAACTGGCGCGTTCCAGCGATATTTTGCTGGTCACGGCAGAAAGCTGTACCGGTGGGTTGATTATCGGAACGCTAACCGGCATTGCCGGATCATCAGATGTTATTGATCGCGGATTTATTACCTATTCCAATGCCGCCAAGACCGACATGCTAGCCGTTCCGGCTGATATGATTGCAACCCACGGTGCGGTTAGCGAACAGGTGGCCAGAGCCATGGCAAATGGCGCATGCCAGAATACCGCATACCCAAAAACAAAATCCGGCATCCTTGGCATAGCCGTTACCGGTGTTGCTGGCCCCGGTGGCGGAAGTATGGATAAACCCGTCGGAACAGTATGGTTCGGATTATGCAGCATCGTTGATGGACTAACCAGCACCCATAGCTGGGTTGAACATTTTGACGGTCAGCGTGATGATATTCGCCGCGCTACTATTCATTCAGCGTTAAGCCGGATAAAAGCGCATATAAAAGACCAGATCAGGTGAATT
Source organism: Alphaproteobacteria bacterium (assembly GCA_018701255.1). Taxonomy (GTDB): domain Bacteria; phylum Pseudomonadota; class Alphaproteobacteria; order Puniceispirillales; family UBA1172; genus UBA12202. The sequence goes on from JABIWM010000053.1 coordinate 4,518, forward strand.
CAGGTATTATCAGATTTACTGATATCAACACTTGCCGTCCCGTCAACTCGCGCATAAAGCGTATCGGCACGCGCCTCAAAAGCGCGAACCATCCGCTTAACGGCTTCGGAAAACAGCGTTTCAATAACCGATTGGAAAAAACGGGAACGAAACTCAAAATCGACGTGAAAATCAATCAGACAGCCATTTTCATCAGGCTTGAAATGCCATGAGTTTTCCAGATATTTAAAAGGCCCTTCGGCATATTGCACATAGATTTTCAGCTCATCCGGATTAAAATCTACATAAGATGTAAATTTTTCCCGATAAATCCGAAAGCCAATCATCAGATCAGCAATCATTTTCTGTTCATCCTGCGACCGTATGCGTGCCGCCAGACACCATGGCAAAAACTGCGGATAGGCATTCACATCTGATACCAGTTGATACAGATGTTGTGGCAAATGCGGAACAAATCGCTGTTCGGCATGTTGTGTCATTTGTTTGTAGAAGCCGCCAGCCGGTTTTGTCGTTCCGCACGAAGACGGGCAAAATCTTCATCGGCGTGATAGGATGACCGCGTTAAAGGCGTAGCTGAAATCAAATGAAATCCTTTAGCTTTTCCATGACGGGTTAGCTTTTCGAACTCATCCGGTGTCCAGAACCGGTCAATCGGATAATGTTTCGGGGTCGGCTGGAGATATTGTCCAATCGTCATAAAATCTATATCCGCGCTTCGCATATCATCCATGACTTGCAACACTTCTTCCATCTGCTCACCCAGTCCTACCATGATACCTGATTTGGTAAACATATTCGGATCAAGTGCTTTTACTTGATGAAGCAGATTAAGGGAATGAAAATATCGCGCCCCCGGCCGAACCGATGGATAAAGCCGTGGTATGGTTTCCAGATTATGGTTAAAGACATCTGGCCGTGCCGCGACAACGATTTCAAGCGCACCATCTTTTTTGAGAAAATCCGGCGTAAGAATTTCTATTGTCGTCGCAGGCGAGGATGCTCTGATAGCGGTAATAACATTGGCAAAATGTTGCGCTCCACCATCAGCCAGATCATCACGATCCACAGAGGTAATGACCACATGGGCAAGCGATAGGCTAGCCACCGCATCAGCCACACGTTCCGGCTCATTCAAATCCAGTTTATCAGGGCGGCCAGTGGCAACATTACAAAAAGCACAAGCACGGGTACAGACAGAACCCAGTATCATCATCGTTGCATGTTTTTTTGCCCAGCATTCCCCGATATTCGGGCAAGCGGCTTCTTCGCAAACGGTGACCAGATTGCGTTCATGAATAATGTTACGGGTATTTTCATATCCGGCGGATTGCGGGGCTTTCACCCGTAACCAGTCTGGCCGCTTAGGTTGCGGTTTATCCGGATTTTTAGCTTTTTCCGGATGCCGCGCCGCACCGGTTAGACCTTTTCCGCGAAATATGACGTTATCATCACTCATCATTACCAACACATACTAGAAATGGATCACTTTATCAAAGGCATCCAGCACGGATTCGTGCATAGCTTCTGATAAAGTCGGATGGGGGAATATGGCCTGCATCAATTCTGCTTCGGTGGCTTCACATTGGCGGGCAATGACATAGCCTTGTATCAATTCGGTTACTTCTGGCCCGATCATATGCGCGCCCAGCAATTCGCCTGTTTTTTTATCAAATATGGTTTTGATCATGCCTTCATCATCACCAAGCGCAATGGCCTTGCCATTTCCTTTGAATGGAAACCGCCCGACACGGATATCAAGTCCGGCATCCAGCGCCGCCTGTTCAGTATAACCAACACTTGCCACTTGCGGCCGGCAATAGGTACAGCCCGGTACATCAAGCGGATTGATACCGTGATTATCAGATGTGCCAGCGATATGTTCTGCGGCAATGATGCCTTCGTGACTAGCTTTATGGGCAAGCCATGGCGCACCTGTCATATCACCAATGGCATAAATACCATCAGCGCTGGTTTCGCCATTGCTGTTTGTGACGACATGACCGCGTTCCATGGTGATGCTCGCCTGTTCCAGCCCTATGCCTTCTATATTTGCCACAATCCCGACAGCAAGGATCATGCGTTCGGCTTTCAGCTCTTGTGCTGTTCCGTTAATGGTTATGCTGGCGGTCACACCGTCTGTGGTTGCGGTGGCTTTATCCAGCATGGCCTGTTTATGGATAGTTATCCCGCGAGCAACAAACAGCTTTTCTGCCATGGCTGAAATCTCAGCGTCTTCGACTGGCATGATCCGGTCTGCGGCTTCAATCACCGTAACGGATACGCCCATATCAGCATAGAATGAAGCAAACTCAATGCCTATTGCGCCAGACCCGATTATGATCAGCGATTTTGGCATTGTTTTTGGCGTCATAGCATCCCGATAAGTAACAATTTTATTGCCATCCGGCTTTATTGACGGCAATTCCCTTGCCCGTGCGCCAGTGGCCAGAAT
>JABIWM010000054.1 GCA_018701255.1 Alphaproteobacteria bacterium
ACAAATGCCTTGTGGCTGGAATATCGAAGATAATCTTAATCAGGCTGAAATGCTGGTGCGCGAAGCCGCTGGCAATGGCGCGCAAATCATTCTCCTGCAAGAGCTGTTTGCCACGGTGTATTTCTGCCCTGAGCAGAACAAAGATCATTTTGCCCATGCCCATGCGGTTGATAATCACCCCTTTTTGCCACGTTTTCGCGCCTTGGCTAAAGAGCTGGGGGTTGTTCTGCCTATCAGCTTTTTTGAAAAAAGCCACAATGCCTATTTCAATTCCATGATGATGGTGGATGCGGATGGTACAGATATGGGGCTTTATCGCAAAACCCATCTGCCGCAAGGCCCCGGATATGAAGAAAAGTTCTATTTCAACCCCGGTGATCTGGGCTTTCGTGTCTGGGATACGGCTTATGGCCGCATAGGCGTTGCCATTTGCTGGGATCAGTGGTTTCCGGAAGCCGCCCGTATCATGGCATTAAAAGGCGCAGATATTCTGCTTTATCCCACCGCTATCGGATCAGAGCCTAATGATCCCTCGCTTGATTCCAGCGGCCACTGGCAACGCACCATGCAAGGCCATGCCGCCGCCAATATGGTCACGCTCGCGGCCAGTAATCGCATTGGCAAAGAAACTATTGGGGCTATCGATATGACATTCTATGGCCAGTCTTTTATCGCTGATCATACTGGTGCATTAGTGGCCGAATGCCATGATGGTATGAATCAGATAGCCACAGCAGATATTGATATCGCCACCATGCAAGCTGAGCGCGCCAGCTGGGGGTTATTCAGAGATAGACGACCAGAACATTATCAGGATATCCTGTCCTTATCGTAACACTGGTAAGAACAGCCTATCATGAAAAACATTATCATCATCATTTCTGATGAACATCGCCGCGATGCCATGGGTTGCATGGGTCATGAACTGGTCAAAACCCCTCACCTTGATCAGCTGGCAATGGGCGGTACCATGTTCCGCCGTGGCTATACGGCTTCACCCATGTGTGTGCCAACACGCGCCGCGCTTGCCACCGGAACCTATGTTCACCAGAACAAATGCTGGGATAGCGCAACGCCTTATGATGGCCGTCAGCCTAGCTGGATGCATATGTTGCGTGACCATGGCTATCACACCGCATCAATAGGCAAGTTGCATTTCTTGGCTGGCGCGGATCATGGCTTTACCGAAGAAATATTACCTATGCATGTGCATGGCCCCGGCTGGTTGGTTGGATTACTGCGCGATGAGTTACCCGACTATGATGGCGCATCCGAGCTGGCGAAAGACATTGGAAGCGGGGAAAGTAGCTATACCAATTATGATCTTGATATTACCTCAGCGGCAGAAACATGGCTGGCTGATCCCGCGCGGCATGACAAACCCTTTGCCGGATTTATATCATTAGTAAGTCCGCATTATCCATTGGTAGCTCCCGAAGATTATTACAATATGTATGATCCAGACCAGATGCCGGTGCCGCCGTCATTTGAGCATACTCATGCCGAAATATGCAATATGGCAGGATTTTTCAATTACCATGATCATTTTGATACCAATAGTGCACAGCAAGCCATAGCATCATATTATGGGTTGACCAGTTTTATGGACACTTGCGTTGGCCGCATCATGAAAGCCGTTGATAGCGCTGGATTGCGTGATGATACGCTGATTATTTACACATCCGATCATGGAGAATTGCTGGGTGATCACGGGCTATGGACAAAACAGTTTATGTTTGAAGCATCAGCCGGAATTCCCATGATCTTATCGGGGAAGAATATTCCACAAAACAAAGTCAGTGATCAGGGCGTTCATCTGCTTGATATTCCTGCCACCATTCTGGAAATAGCTGGCATGACTAAACCAATGGATTGGCCAGGCGAAAATCTGGTCAATATAGCCAACGCCCCTCATGATGATTTATCGCGACCCTGTTTTAGTGAGTATCATGATGGCGGTTCAACAACCGGTTCATTCATGGTGGCGTGGGAACACTGGAAACTGATCTGGTATGCTGGTATGGAACCATTGCTTTTTGATCTGCGCCATGATCCGGCAGAAGAACATAATCTGGCGCATGATCCTGCATATCAGGCTGTTCTTGAAAGTGGCAAAACCCATTTATGGCAGATTTGCGATCCGGAAGTGGTATCACAATCAGCGCTTAAAGATCAAAAACATAAGATGGAAAGTGTAGGCGGCAGAGAAGCCTGCATTAACAGTTTTCAGTTTAATGCAACGCCAATTCCAGAGTTTAATACTTAATCAAAAACGATTATATTTTCCCTACGATATGGCCTTTTGCGCCAGCTTTGGCCGCCATCACACAAAGCCAGTCATGGGCGACATTCGCCGCCGCCATGGCGGTTATATCCGCGTGATCATAGGCTGGTGATACCTCAACCAAATCCATGCCAATCATATTAAGCGGGGTCAGACCACGGATCAATTCAAGCGCCTGCCATGATGCCAGCCCACCCGGAACCGGTGTTCCCGTGCCGGGGGCAAATGCCGGATCAAGGCAATCGATATCAAAACTGATATAAGCAGGATGATCCCCTACTCTGTCCATGATTGCATCCAGCGTGGCGGGAATACCATTGCGATGAACCCACGGGCTGGTCAAAATCTCAAACCCGTGATCAGATTCGTTCCATGTCCGTAAGCCGACCTGAATTGATCGTGACGGATCAATCACGCCTTCCTGACAACCTTGCAGAAACATAGACCCGTGATTAAGCGGTGAGCCGCCATCATCCCATGTATCGCAATGGGCATCAAATTGCACCAGAGCTACCGGCCCGTGTTTTTCGGCATGCGCCCGAATGAGCGGCAATGCCACAAAGTGATCTCCGCCAAAGGTTAGCATTTTAGACCCCGAAGCCAGAATTCCACGCGCATGATTGGTAATTGTGTCAGGGATGCTTTGCGGGTTATGCGGATCAAGCGCACAATCGCCGTAATCAACCACGGCAAGCGTATCAAAGGGATCAAATCCGAATGGAAACGCGGTTAAACTGGCCAGTTCGGTTGAGGCCGCCCGAATAGCACGCGGGCCAAATCGTGTCCCCGGCCGGTTTGTTACCGCCCCGTCAAATGGGATACCGCTAATGGTGATATCAACGCCATCGAGATCACGGCTATATTTCCGGCGCAAAAAGCTCAATGCACCAGCATAGGTCATTTCATGCTTGGTGCCTTTGACCTGTTGCTTTAAAAACGCCTGATCCGAATCCACATAATCCATTGTTTTTCCCTAATCTTTGCTATTTACGATAGCTTTAGCGTATC
>JABIWM010000055.1 GCA_018701255.1 Alphaproteobacteria bacterium
CATGAAGCATATTGTTAACCGTCAGGAACTACTGGATAAGATTTTCTTCGGTTACGGTCAGCTGGGTAACGATAGCCCTGTTGGTCCGGCTAACTATTTCCGGGCAACCGAAGATGAGCTTCCACAGCGCGAATATGATCCTGAAAAGGCGAAATACTACCTCAAGCAGGCCGGTATGAGCAGCCTTTCCGTCAAATTCCATGCGGCAGACACTGGTTTCTCTGGCTCTGTTGATGCAGGCGCTCTGATGCGCGAATCTGCAAAAGCAGCAGGCATTGATATCGAAGTTGTCCGTGAGCCGAATGACGGTTACTGGTCAAATGTCTGGATGAATAAGCCGTGGTCAGCATGTTACTGGAGCGGCCGTCCAACCGAAGATTGGATATTCTCACAGATTTATTACTCAAAAGCGGATTGGAACGACACTCACTGGAAAAATGCCGGCTTTGACAAGCTTCTGGTTGAGGCACGTGCCGAAACAGACGAAGCAAAGCGTCGTGAAAAGTATGTGGAAATGCAGCGCATTGTACATACCGATGGCGGGCTTATCCTTCCTGTCTTCCTTAGTGAGATTATGGGTCACCGTTCAAACATCAATGTCCCTGGCCAGATTTCCAATAACTGGGAACTTGATGGTCACCTTTGCTCACGCCGTTGGTGGAGCGCATAGGTCTAACCCTATTCTAGAACCATATCATGGAAAGCCAGTTCATCTGGCTTTCCTATCTTATTTAAACACAATCCAAACTTATATTTTTTGTTATTATTTCATATACGCTTATATTTTTCTGCACATTAGAACAAACAAAACGGTATCTAGAGAGTAAGAATAATGTCAAATGTCATTAAGATGATATTAAAGCGACTAGGGCTAGGTGTGTTGACCCTGTTGCTTTTATCATTGCTAATATTCCTTTCCGTTGAGGCATTGCCCGGCGATTTGGCGGAAACTATCCTCGGTCAGCAAGCGACCCCTGAAAATGTCGCCGCTATCCGTAAAGAACTTGGCCTCGATTTACCGGCACATACCCGCTATCTGAACTGGCTAGGCGGTATGTTGCAAGGGGACTTTGGTAATTCGCTTGCTCTTAAAAAACCGATATCCGGACTGATTGCCCCACGGTTGCAAAACACTCTTTTCCTGACTCTTTACACCGCCTGCATCGCTGTTCCGCTTGCGCTTATCCTTGGTATGGCCGCTTCGCTGTTCCGGAATGGCTATTTTGACCGGATTTCCAACGCTACGGCCTTATCAGCGATTTCCATGCCGGAGTTTTTTGTCGGCTATATTATGATCTATTTCTTTGCTTTGTCGGGGTATTTCCCGTCTATGGCAAATATCAATCCTAATACGCCTTTTATTGATAAATTATATGTCTGTTTCCTGCCTGCGCTAACCTTAACCTTGGTGGTGACGGCACATATGATGCGGATGACACGCGCGGCAATTATCAATGTTCTGGCACTGCCTTATATTGAAATGGCCAATCTGAAAGGCGTAAAGCCGCGCCGGGTCATTGTTCTTCATGCCTTGCCTAATGCGGTTGCACCAATTGTGAATGTGGTTGCGCTTAATCTGGCTTATCTGATTACCGGCGTTGTTATTGTTGAAATTGTCTTTGTCTTTCCCGGTTTGGGGCAGTTGATGGTTGATGGCGTGAAATTCCGCGATGTGCCGGTGGTTCAGGCAACAGCGTTGATTTTTGCTAGCGCCTATGTCGGGCTTAATCTGCTGGCTGACATCATATCTACCATCACCAACCCCCGCCTGATGCGGCAACGATAGGACAGGATAACGAACATGGCTTATCTTCTTACCCTATTATGGATTATTGTTGCGGTTCTGGTTTCGCTTGGTGCTGGCTGGTGCTTTCGGGCGTTTCTGATTAGTGTGTCTAGCCAGAATATGGCAAAGGTTTTCCGGACAGCCCCACTAACCGCCAGCTTCGGTTTGCTGGTCATCGCGATATATACGTCATGCGCGGTATTTGCCCCATTAATCGCTCCTTACGGCGAGGCTGAGATTTTATCCTATGGCTTTGAGCCGTGGAGCTCGGATTACTGGCTTGGAACTGACAATCTGGGGCGCGATGTATTCACACGGCTTATATATGGGGCGCGGAATACGGTTGGCATTGCTTTTCTGATCACCGCGCTTGCCTTCATTTTTGGAACGATTATCGGCATTTATGCCGCGCTTAAGGGTGGGTTTATTGATCAGCTGCTTAGCCGCCTGATTGATGTGCTGATGGCTATTCCATCACTGATTTTCTCACTACTGATGCTGACCATTTTTGGCACTAACGTGATTAGTCTGGTTCTGGTTATTGCAACGATTGATTCCACCCGTGTGTTTAGAATCGCGCGTGCGGTTGCACTTAATATCGTTCAGCTTGATTATATCGAAGCCGCTAAATTGCGCGGTGAAAATACACTGTATCTCATCATCAGAGAGATTTTGCCAAATGCCCTTGCGCCATTAGCGGCTGAGTTCGGGCTTCGCTTCTGTTTTGTATTCCTGATGATTTCCGCGCTATCCTTCATGGGGTTAGGGCTTCAGCCACCATCTGCTGATTGGGGTTCCATGGTTCGCGACAATGCCGATCTGATCAGCTTTGGTGATATTACTCCACTTATTCCGGCCGGTGCTATTGCGCTCCTGACGATTGCTGTCAACTTTGTGGTGGACTGGATGCTTCACCGTGCTAGTGGCCTGAAAGATTGAGGAATGTATCATGACTAAAGCTATCCCCACTAAAGCAAAAACAAAAACACCTGCTAAAGCCAAAGCTAAAGCACCTGCTAAAGCAAAACCTAAGCAGGGTGATATTCTGCTCCAGATGCGGAATATCCATATCAAAGGCAAAAGCGATGAAAGCTGGATTGATATCATAAATGGCATTGATCTGGATTTATATCGCGGCGAAGTATTGGGACTTATTGGCGAATCAGGCGCGGGTAAATCCACATTAGGCTTGGCCGCCATGGGTTTCTGCCGTGACGGATGTAAAATCACTGATGGTAGCATTAGCTTTGACGGCATGGATTTGATGCAGATGGATAAATCCAGCTTGCGTGAATTGCGCGGCAAGCGCATTGCCTATGTCGCCCAGTCTGCGGCCGCCAGTTTTAATCCGGCGCATAAATTGCTGGATCAGTTTTGCGAAGCGCCGCTAGTTCACGATGTGATGAGCCGCAATGATGCTTCCCAATATGCGATTGATCTGTATGACCGGATGAACTTACCTTCACCTGAAACATTCGGGCTTCGTTATCCGCATGAAGTATCCGGCGGACAATTGCAGCGTGCCATGACCGCGATGGCATTATCCTGCCGGCCTGATCTGATCATTTTTGATGAGCCAACCACCGCGCTTGATGTGACTACACAAATCGAAGTTCTGGCCGCGATTAAGGATATCGTGAAAGAGTTTAATACCGCCGCTATTTATATCAGCCATGATCTGGCCGTAGTCGCTCAAATGGCCGACCGTATTAAAGTCCTGCTCAAAGGTGATGAAGTTGAACAGGCACCGACCGAAATCATGCTGAAAAAACCATCTCAGGAATATACCAAATCGCTCTGGGCTGTTCGTGAGCACACGCGGAAAGAACAGCCAGCGGTCAAAAACCAGACGCCGGTTATATCGATTAAATCAGTAACCGCCGGATATCATTCCAGCGTTGATGTTTTGCGTGATGTTTCTTTTGATATTCACAAACGCCGGACGGTCGCTGTTGTTGGCGAATCCGGAAGCGGCAAATCAACAACCGCGCGGGTTGTCACCGGCTTATTGCCGCCGCGCATGGGTTCTATTGAGTTTCAGGGCGAAACCCTGCCGGCGCAATATCAGTCGCGTAGCCGCGAACAATTGCGTCATATCCAGATGATTTATCAGATGGCTGATACTGCGCTTAATCCGAAACTGCGTATTCGTGATCTGATCGCGCGTCCGGCCAAAATGTATCTGGGCTTGACTGGCAAAGCACTGGATGATCGCGTCCGTGATCTGCTTCATATGATTGAAATGGAACCGGATCAGTTTATTGACCGGCTCCCGTCCGAATTATCTGGCGGCCAGAAACAGCGTATCGGGATTGCCCGTGCCATTGCCGCTGAGCCCACGGTTATTATTTGTGATGAAGTAACAAGCGCATTAGATCAGCTGGTTGCCGAGGGCATTCTGAAACTGCTTGACCGGCTACAGTCTGAACTGGATTTATCCTATATGTTCATCACCCATGATCTGGCAACTGTTCGTGCTATCGCTGATGAGGTGGTGGTGATGAAAGATGGTGATGTGGTTGAACAGGGCATAAAATCAAAAATGTTCAAGCCTCCGCACCATCCCTATACGGAATTACTGTTAGGTTCTGTTCCGGAAATGGACTCGAAATGGCTTGACCGGCTTCTGGACAGTCGCGGCAAAGACAACCTTGGTGATGCCGCCATTGCCAAGATGAATAAAAAGTCATAGCTTGATCCTATCACTGCGCCCGATTGCTGAGAGCTAACATGCGGATTGCGATTGCCGGTTTCCAACATGAAACGAATACATTTGCTCCAACTCCAACAGAATATAATGATTTTGTTATGGCAGATTCGTGGCCGGGATTGATAACAGATCAGGCCGTCATCACGGCAACCCAAGGCATGAACCTGCCCATTACAGGCGCCATAGAAACCGCACATGCACATAATACCCCCCAGCATCAGATCACTCTGATACCGCTATTATGGTGCGCGGCTGAACCCGGTGGTTATGTGTCCGATGATGCTTTTGATCGGATATCTGCCAAAATATGCGATGGGATAGCCGCCACCAGTGGTTGTGATGGTGTCTATCTGGATTTACATGGTGCGATGGTGACATCCAGCCATTTTGATGGCGAAGGCGAATTACTGCGCCGGATCAGAGCCTCAATCGGGCCGGATATCCCGATAGCTATCAGCCTTGATCTTCATGCGAATATCACACAGCAAATGGTTGATCTGGCTGATCTGATCACCGTCTATCGCACCTATCCGCATCTGGATATGGCCGCAACAGGGGCGCGTGCCATGGCCGGATTGTTGCGCTTACTATCTGGCGAAAACATCTATGCGGCTTTTCGGCAAATCCCGTTTCTGATTGCCCTGCCCGCGCAATATACCGGCCATGATCCTTGCCGGTCTATTTATAACCACATTGGGCATATATCCGATAACGCGCATGAATTTGCCGAATTTGCTATGGGGTTTAGCGCCGCTGATATTCCCGATTGCGGTGCATCGGTGCTGGCTTATGCGTCAACGCCGGAACAGGCGGCGGCGATGGCCAGTGACATATCGGAAATGGTGATTGCCCGCGAAGCTGATTTTGATCCCATGCTAATCGACCCATATCCAGCGGTCATACAAGCCATGGCATCACCGCATCAAAAACCGGTTATTCTAGCAGATGTTCAAGACAATCCGGGCGCTGGCGGCAGTGGTGATACCACCGGTTTGCTGAAAGCACTATGCGCGGCGGATGCTGAACATGTTGTATTCGGAGTCATATGCGATCCGGATTTTGCCCGCGCCGCACATGATACAGGAACAGGCAATAACATGACACATGCGCTTGGCGGCCGGTCAGGTGTAGCCGATGATACCCCATTCGAAGCGTCATTCACCGTTGAAGCCTTGCATGATGGCATATTCACCTATACGGGGGCAATGTATGGCGGCGGCCATGCCGAAACAGGCCGCAGCTGTCTGGTGTCCGTCACCGGCGCCAGAGATATCCGGCTTGTGGTCAGCTCATACCGAACCCAATGCCTAGATCAGTGCTTTTTTACAAGCTTTGGTATTGATCTGTCCGCCGCCCGCATCATTGCCTTAAAAAGCACTATTCATTATCGCGCGGATTTTGAACATCTGGCCAGCCAGATTATCCATGTCGCGGCACCGGGATTGTTTGAATGCCGGTTGAACCGTCTGCCCTATCGCCACTTGCGCGGCGGTGTCAGAATAGGGTGATAAGATTAAATAATAATCAGGGATTAGCCGGACAGGATTAACGTGACGCGGTAAGCTCGCCCCACATATCTTCTATCCAGCCTTTGATGATTAATGCTTCTTCCCACCGGTTAGACATCTCAACCCCGTTATGATCTGTCATCGCATATTCTGGCGGCCCCAATTCACAAAGAAACAGACATTCGCCATCATCATTACGATCAAGCCAGCTGGTTAGCCCTTCGCGCCACCAGACTTTAAACAGATCAACCCATTTCTGATGCTGGGGGAAATCAAGCTGAAGCTGAATTTGCTGGCGGCTAGCCACCCGCCCCTGAAAACTGTCTGACCGTTCCAGAATGCGGCTGATCATGTTCATTTCATCCCGGCTCATTGGTAATTTGAATTCCCGATCAACAACAAAATGCGATAAATCCGCACAAAGCCGCATTTCCGGAATAGCATCAATCAGACATAGAGTCGAAAACAGATCATTGGTGATGCAATTCCGGTGAGTTTCAAACTGGATAGGCATACCAATACGGTCAGCCATGTCCATCCATGTTCTGATCACCGGTATCATGCCATCAACAGAAAGCGGCATGACCTGTCCGATAACATCAACAAACGGTGCGCCAAAATCCTTAGCCATGATGAGCGTGTCTTCGAGGGAAGCAATGGTTTTCGGGAAAGCAACGATTAACGGCGTTAATCCGTATTTGGCCATAATCGGGGCGACTTCTCTGGCTTGCGCAACATCACCTGCCCCCAGATCAATAGCCATGCCATCGTAACCGGCCTCAGCGACTTTGGCACAAACCGCATCATAGCTGAGGATATCCCCTGTCTGATCATGTGGCTGCATCGCCCAGAGTGAGGTATAGGTTTTTAGTGATACCGCCATAATGACCCTTTATGTTGCTAATGATCCGGTGGCCTGGAATTCGGGCTGATTATGCTTCAAGCGTGAAATGGCCACCATTTTTTTTCGGTACAACCCAGACTTCGTTAGATGGATACTGGCTTTCATCCTTTGACCATAGCTTTTTGAGAACAGCAATCTGAAACTCAATCCAGCCCATCCGGTGAACCGGCCCGACATTTGTTTCAATTTTGTTGTTCAATGCTTTCAGTTTCCAGAATGGAACAGATGGAAAGCTATGATGCGCGGTATGATACGGCATCTGCCAGCATAACCAGCGCATGATGAAATTGGTTCGCGTTGACCGCGTATTGTTCATAATATCATGTTCATGGGAAAGCCCCAGATGTTCAATCGTATTCTGCAATTGATGCACAGGTTTGCACAGAAGCATTGGCAGAACCCAGAACGTCAAGGCTTCCCATCTGGCGAACCAGAATGATGCACCGGCAATAATGATATAACCCAGAATATGAATGCGGGATTCCATAATCACTTTAGCTTTTTCGTTATCATGAATATATGGCTCAATAATGATGCCTGATGCCCGCCGGATAATACCCAGAAACCGGTTGCGCCAATAAGACAGGCCAATCATCCATAACAGATATGAGCTGAGGGTATAGGGCTTTCGCACCAGCTCACCGTCACCGCTCCAGTCTTGTGTATAGCGATGATGCGAGTAATGCATGATCAGATCAAAATCTCTGGGGAAAAACATGAAAAAACCAATAAAACGGCCAAACCATTCGTTCAGCCATTTGGTACGGAATACCGTCCAATGTGACAATTCATGTTGCCCGGCATAAAGAAAGTTAAGCGACACACCAAGCATAAAGCCAGTTAGCAAAACCCACCATGTCCCCATCACCATGTAATGCCCGACACATATAGCCGCTACCAACCCCAGATGACTAAGCATTTGCAGGCCGCCCATCAGATCAGACCGTTCGTTCAGCCACCGCAATTCTTGTGGCGTAACAACCTTACGTCTTGAAAATACCTCTTCCATCATCAATCCTCATGCCGCTATAATTATGACCACATTAATGTTCAAATAAATATCAAAAATATATTTTAAATTGATAAAACCGATTTCGTATGTATACCAACACAAATACTGGATAATTTATTTAAGAAAGGCAAGGCCATAATGTCAAAATCGATGTATTGCATTATTTATCGGGAAAAAGGCGACGCTTCTAAAGTGCTAGAATGGGTTGAGCGCCCCATCCCAGAAATAGCCAGTGGCGAGGTTCGTGTCAGGTTGATGACATCGGCGGTTAACCCGTCTGATGTCAAGATGCGTGGCGGGACAGGCAACAATACGGCGGCCATGCCATTCCCCGAAATTATCCCCCATAGCGACGGTGCCGGTATCATTGACGCGGTGGCCAATGATGTCACCACCCATGCGGTTGGTGATCGGGTTTACGTCTATAACGCTGGCTGGAAACGCGCTTTTGGATCAGCCGCCGAATATATCAGCCTGCCAGCCGGACAAGTTATCCCCCTACCTGCCGAAGCCAGTTTTCTTCATGGTGCCTGTCTTGGCATTCCCGGCATCACCGCCGCCCATGCCGTATGTTCGGGCAAATCCGTGGATGGCGGCACGGTTCTGGTTAGCGGCGGCGGCGGCGTGGTTGGACGTTACGCGGTTCAAATGGCGAAAGCGGCCGGGGCTAAAACCGTGATTACCACAGCATCAACCGCATTAAGCATGGAAACCGCCCGTCAAGCCGGTGCTGATCATGTGCTGAATTACCATATGGATGATTTAGCCACCGCTATCATGGATGCGACCGGCGGTATTGATCACGCCATTGAATCTGAATTTGGTGTTAATGCCGATATGCTAGCCGCGGTTCTAAACGAAAGCGGTAGCATTACGAGCTATGGATCAGCATTGGCCATGCGGCCAGAATTGCCTTTCTATCCGCTTATGTTCAAGAATATCACCCTCAACATGATGCTTGTCTATCTGCTGGATCAGGCTGACCGGCGGCGGGCGGTGAATGCGATTGACCATTGGCTAAGAAATCACAGTATTTCCGAACACATCGCGCTTCAATATCCATTAGCCGATACCGCAAAAGCACATGAAGCCGTGGAAATGGGCGGCAAATCAGGTGCCGTTGTTCTCACCATGACTAACAACATGACCAACCATCAGTAAGAGGCCATTATGACAACACATATCACCGGAACCCCTAATACGGGAACACAGCATATCTTCATCACCGCAGGCGGATCAGGCATCGGCCTTGCCATGGCAAAAGCGTTTCTTGATACCGGCGCACAAGTGGCGATTACCGATAGCAACCCCGGTATGCTTGCCGCCGCCAAAGCCGCGCATCCGGCGCTGCATATTTTTACGGCAGACGCAACCAGCGAGGATCAGATGCAAGCCGCATTTGATACGGTGATGAATATGTGGGGGCGGCTGGATGTCATGATGGCAAACGCCGGAATAGCAGGCCCTACCGCGTCAATCGAAGACGTTAAGTTAGACGACTGGCAACGCTGTCTGGCGGTAAATCTGGACGGCAGTTTCCTTGCCGCCAAACTAGCTACTCCTGTCATGAAAGCCCAGAAAAGCGGGGTTATCACCCTGACCTCATCAACGGCTGGACAATGGGGTTATCCATACCGATCACCTTATGCCACCGCAAAATGGGGCATTATCGGGTTGATGAAAACACTAGCCATGGAATTGGGTTCTTCTGGTATTCGGGTCAATGCCATCTGCCCCGGATCAGTAGAGGGCGAACGCATGGATGGCGTGATTGTTAGAGAAGCCGCCGCACGCGGCATCACGCCAGAAGAATTGCGCCAAGGTTATGCCGATTGTGCCTCATTGCGGCGTTTTGTTACCGCCGAAGACGTGGCTGACATGGCTGTGTTTCTGGCATCACCGCAAGCCCGATCAATCACCGGTATGACCATGTCGGTTGACGGTCATACCGAAAAAGTCACGCTTTAAAAACGGATCACCCTTTGCCGCGCCATGGGATAAGAATGCTGATCAGCTTACGCATCATCAAATCAAACATCAGCCCAAGCAGACCCATGATCAGAATAGTCACCCAGATCAGCTCATAGTCAGAAACGGTTCTGGCCACGTTTTCAATAAAGCCAACGCCGGTGGTGCCGGCCAGCATTTCGGCCGCCACCAGCGTTCCCCAACACACACCAATGGCAATCCGGACACCAGTCAGGATTTCCGGCAAGGCATTAGGAAGTATCACATGACGAAGAATCTGGCGATTAGATGCCCCTAGAGAATGGGACGCTCTGATTTTGGATAATTGTGTTCCTGATGCCCCCGTACGGGCAGAAATAACCATAATCGCGAATGCCACCATAAATAGCAGGAATATCTTACCGTCATCCTGAATACCAAAAATAGTCAGAATTAGCGGCGCCCAGGCCAGCGGCGGTACCGGACGGTACAATTCAATCATGGGGTCAAAGAAGGATTTGAAAAACCGTGACACACCCATATAGATACCTAATGGCACACCCAGCATGATACCAAAAGACATGGCAACCAGAACACGGAACAGCGAATCCCAGATATGACCATCCAGCATCGGGATGCTACCCATATAAACCTCGCCCTTGGCAAAGGCTAGCATATGGTCTTTGTAAGTCGGAACAAAACGCCCCACATCATCATGTTTGCCATAACTACCGGGCAGAATATCAACTAAACTGTCAGGAACAAAAAATCCCACCACATCAGATATCGGCAACCATTTAAACCATAATAAACGTGTTCCCTTAAACCCGCCGCCTTCTTCGATATTCGGATTGGCCAGCGTGGAAAACGTCGCAATGACATCTGTTGGCTTTGGTAACCAGCGGCTTGATCCCTGTTCAATACAAATCGTGCGGGTTTTGACAACACCGGCACCCGGCATGAATAGCGCATCAATAATGCCCAGCCCACCTTTGGCGGCGTTGATTTCATCAATCATAACCGCTACCGATGTATTCACATCATCAAGCGTATTGGCAGGGAAAATCATACCATCATCAAGCCGCTTGAATACGCGCTC
The DNA here is from genome assembly GCA_018701255.1 of Alphaproteobacteria bacterium. Lineage (GTDB taxonomy): Bacteria > Pseudomonadota > Alphaproteobacteria > Puniceispirillales > UBA1172 > UBA12202. The sequence continues at coordinate 10,967 of JABIWM010000055.1, forward strand.
AACCGATTTCATATAGCTTTGGCGAATATCAATAACATCATCACCAGCAGACGTATTTTCCAGATTATCTTTGACCAATTTGATATCCGCACGGGTATTTTTAATCAGCTGATTAGCCGCGTCCGGCATATTCCGCAAGGTCAGGAATTCTTTTGATATTTTGGTTACATCTTGCGCGATGCCGTCAAACATAACGCCGCGGGGGGTCATGGGTAGCATGGGTATTTCTTCTGGCGTGACACCCCATGGAGATTGCGCTAATGCGGCTTCGGTCGGGATTAAGCCCGCGGAACCTGATTTTATGCGATCCGTAAGCCCGTTAATATCATTCACTATCATTGACAGACTGGAAACGGTTGCCGCTTCAATGCTGTCCGGATTGGAATAAACGGCAATCAGCGATCTGGTCTGGGTGATAATCCCGCGTATCTGTTTTTCTTCTTGTGCAGAAAAAGCATCAACAGGAAAACTAGCCTCAATATCATCCAGTTGTTCATTGTTACGGACAACCAGATCAGTTGATTTAAAATAGCGTGACCCGATAGGCAGCTGGGCAACAATCGGTGATAGCGATTCATGGACTTTGGCAATCTGGCACAGCTCATTCGCGGCTTTCGGGAAATAGGCGCGTGCCATCCCCCATGAATAGTAAAACCATAACAGCAAGATGGTAGCCACGCCACAAACCGCCCAGTACCAGCCGCCAGTCGTGCGTTCAGGATCACCAAATACTTGTTCTTTTTCTCTGATTCGGGCGGTTTTAACGCCATGATAGATCGACCACAGCAAAGTGATGACCAGCCCCAGAATAACAACAGCGGCGATGCCGCTCCGATGATAGGATATCCACTCAAACACCGCCCATGATCTCCTCTTCCATATCCCAAATCATGGTCAGGATTTCTTCTCTAACCTTGGCAAAATCGTCTTTCTGTTTAATGTCGCGGAGCGATTGCTTCAACCCCTCTGCGGCAAAGTCCAGACGATATTCTTTATGAATGCGCCCCGGTCGCGGTGCCATAACAAACAGCCGCTGACCAAGCAGTAATGCTTCTTCGACCGAATGCGTGATAATGATAATGGTTTTACCGGTTTCTTTCCATAATTCCAGAATAAGCGATTGCATTTTTTCCCGCGTCAGAGCATCCAATGCGCCAAGCGGTTCATCCATCAGAATCAGATCAGGATCATTTACCAGACATCTGGCCAGTGCCACACGTTGTTGCATGCCGCCGGATAGCTGATAGGTTGGCGTATCACCAAATCCGGCCAACCCGACTATATCCAGCCATTTATCAACCAGTTTTTTTCTGTCGGCCGCAGGCATATTTTTCATCCGCAGGCCAAAATCGACATTTTTGCTAACTGTCAGCCATTCAAATAATGCGCCTTGCTGAAACACCATTCCGCGTTCAACGCCGGGGCCGGTTATGGTATTGTCGCCCAGTTGTAAATCACCTGATGAAGGGTTCAGAAATCCGGCGACCATGTTCAGGAGTGTTGTTTTACCACAACCTGAGGGTCCTAATACCGAAAGTAACTCGCCTTTTTTGAGGGTAAAGTTGATATTTTTCAACGCTTCGACAACCGCGCCATTACCCGGTGCGGTGAAGGTCATACATAAATCATTGCAAACTAGATCAGACATAAAGTGATCAACCGTTTTATCTTAATTAATTAACTTAAAAAAACAGGGTCTCCGGCAGAGACCCTGTTCAAAAATTGGATTGGCCTATTCCATGAATGAGCCGTCGATAACGGCTTCAAGGCTACCGCTATAATTGCTGATGTTTGACTTCTGGAAGACAACACCAAGGCTTTCAGCGGCTTGACCGGCAATACCGCCATCACCGAAATAGGTTGCTAGCTGTTCTTCGGCAGTCGGGAATACAAAACCGGCCATTTGATTCTTGGTGGTTCCGATATCCATGCCTGCATCCGCCGCGACTTTAGCGATTTGTGCATCAGACCCAGTCCATTCGGCGTTTGCTTCATGGGTGACTTCCAGAAACGCCCGGAGAAGATCAGGGTTTTCAGTTGCGAATTTTTCTGTCACGGAAACAACGTCAAATGATCCGATACCGGCATCTGTTTTTTCTTGTGAGCTCATGATCGGGGTGCCGACTTCGCCAGCAGCCTTAGCGGAAGCGCCACCAAAGATACATGCCATGTCAACAGAACCGTCAGCCAGTGAAACCGCGCCATCTGCTGGTGCCTGATCAACGATAGACATTGTTGAAATATCTACATTAAGAGCGGCCATTTGCTTGCGGAAAGAAAAATCGGCCATTGTGTTTAATGGAACAGCAACGGTCTTGCCTTCAAGCTCAGACGCATTGGCAGAAGTGATGCCCAGATTGTTTCCAACGAAGCAATCATTGGCTTCATAGATCACGGCGATAGATACCATTTTAAGCGGTGCGCCCTGCTGAATAGCGGTCACGAACGGTGCCAGACCTTGTGAATAGGCGATATCAATATCACCAGCCAGCATGGCTTCTGTCATGGCAACGCCTGTGGAAAAATCGGTCCAGTTGACTGGAACGCCCATAGCATCGTCATATGCTTTATCGACTTTAGCGATCTGGTTTGGGGTTGCCCATTCCAGAAAGAAAGCAACATTAACGCCTTCGTGACCACCTGCTTGAGCAACAGAAACGGCACCAAGACTTGATGCGCCAACGATAGCGCCGGCTAGAAACTTATTTACGGTTTTCATACTTAACTCCCTTATGAATGTATATGTTTACAAAACATCAATTTACATCAACAAACAAGCAAAACTTTTCTCATGCAGTTTTTATCAATATTATCTGAAAATATTGCACTATTATTAACTAGTTGTTCAATATTGGTGACAGCGACAAAAAATACCTTTCCAATTCGGTATATTTATATCATTGTCTAGTTCATATATATATTAATATTACCCTGCTTTTAGGAGAACGCCGATGGACGGTAAATTTTACGATAATGATATATCGCAAATTGTTGAACTGGATCGCGCCCACATATGGCATCATTTGACCCAGCACAAGCCTTTTGAAACTGGTGAGCCGCGCATAATTGTCGAGGGCAAGGGTATGCGTGTATGGGATCAAAAAGGCAAAGAACATATCGATGCTGTTTCTGGCGGCGTATGGACTGTCAATGTTGGTTATGGCCGGGAAAGCATTGCCAATGCTGTTCGTGACCAGTTGATTAAATTGAATTATTTTGCTGGTTCTGCTGGCTCGATTCCGGGTGCTATTTTTTCTGACATGTTGCTGGAAAAAATGCCGGGGCTGTCACGCGTTTATTATTGTAATTCCGGTTCTGAAGCGAATGAAAAAGGCTTTAAGATGGTGCGCCAAATTGCCCATAAACGTTATGGCGGCAAAAAGCATAAAGTTCTCTATCGGGATAGAGATTATCACGGCACTACCATTGCCTGTCTATCCGCTGGTGGTCAGGATGAGCGCAACGCGCAATACGGCCCCTACACACCGGGCTTTGTTCGCGTGCCGCATTGCCTCGAATATCGCGCCCAGTGGGATATGACTGGCGAAGAATACGGCAAACGTGCCGCTGATGCTATCGAAGACGTGATTCTGGCCGAAGGCGCGGATACTATCGGCGCATTATGCCTTGAACCGGTTACCGCTGGTGGCGGCGTGATTACCCCACCGGCTGGATATTGGGAACGGGTGCAGGAAATCTGCAAAAAATACGACATCCTGCTTCATATCGACGAAGTAGTATGTGGTGTTGGCCGCACTGGAACATGGTTCGGATATCAGCATTATGGCATCAAGCCGGATATGGTGACTATGGCTAAGGGCGTGGCATCCGGTTATGCCGCCATTGCTTGCCTCGTGACCACCGAAGAAGTGTTTTCCATGTTTAAGGATGACGCTAGTGATCCGATGAACTATTTCCGGGATATTTCAACCTTTGGTGGATGCACCGCGGGGCCTGCCGCCGCTATTGAAAATATGCGTATCATCGAAGACGAAGGCTTGCTGGATAATACGATGGCAATGGGCGCATATATGGTTGAAAACCTCAATGCTCTGGCCGAAAAACATGCCGCGATTGGCGATGTTCGGGGCAAAGGTCTGTTCTGTGGTGCTGAGCTGGTTGCTGATCGGCAAACAAAAGAGCCAGCCGCCGAAAAAATGGTGCAGGCTGTTGTTGCTGATTGTATGCAGCAAGGCGTAGTTATTGGTGCAACAAACCGGTCATTGCCGGGGTTCAATAATACCCTGTGCTTTAGTCCTGCGCTTATTGCTACCAAGGACGATATCAACGAAATCACCGAAGCGGTTGATCAGGCACTAGGCCGCGTATTCGGATAATTTATCATCACGGATAGGAGAGCCGAAATCATGTTCTCCTATCTGCTATATCTTCACATGTTTGATACAGCATCTTTACCGATGCCAAATTCAAAAAATATGACATTATTATTTTCTGCTTTATGACCCATTCTGGCATATCATCTTTTCTGACATCTGTTACACCTGTTTGCCCCCAATGGTTGATTGATCAGGCGCGGCAAAATGCTGGTGCTGATTTTGTTGTGGCTATTGTTGGCGCCAATACCATGGTGGCAATGGAAACGGCAATGATGGCCAGCCAGCACGGTATCGCAACCCCGCATTTGATTGGTGATACAGATATCATTCATGATCTTGCCCGCCAGCTCAACTGGGATATTGGCGCCATTGGTATCACCGCCGCATCGGGTGAGGATGATATTGTCATGGCGGCCATAACGCTGGTTCATAGCGGCGCTGTCCATGCGGTCATGAAAGGCCATGTTCATACCGACCGGTTTATGTCCGGCATGCTGAAACGTGATCACGGCATTCGGGGCGATACCCGCATGGTGCATATCTTTGCCATGTTTCCGGCAGATGGTGGAAAGCCGCTCTTGATTTCTGATGCGGCGGTCAATGTTGAACCTGATATGAAAACCCGCCAAACCATGTTGACAGAACTGGTGCGAGTGGCGCAATCGCTAGGCCAGACGCGGCCAGCCATTGCGATTATTTCTGCTACCGAAACCCCGATTGCATCCGTGCCATCATCTATCGCCGCCCGCGAACTAGCTGATTGGGGACGCGCGCATATCAGCAATGCAGATATATCAGGGCCGTTGTCTTTTGATCTGGCTATCAGCCCGGATGCGGTGGCTATCAAAGGGCTGACCGGTGATCCGGTGGCCGGACATGCTGATGCGCTGATCATGCCGGAATTAACATCTGGCAACGCGCTTTATAAATCGCTGGTCTGGTTCAAAGGCGCTTGCGCCGCAGGTGTTGTAACTGGCGGCAAAGTCCCGATTATGTTAACCAGCAGAGCAGACCCACCATCCGCGCGATTAGCTTCAGTTGCACTTGCCGCGCAAATATATTCTAATTAGTCTTTCTTTTAGTGGAATAAAACTTATGCCTGATGACAAGAATTTGAATTTATCGCCTAAACCATCTGACCGGATTGCAAAAACAACCTGCTATATGTGTGCCTGCCGATGTGGAATCAATGTCCACATGAAAGGCGATGAGATTCGTTATATTGAGGGCAATCGCGACCATCCTGTGAATCAGGGGGTATTATGCGCCAAAGGATCAGCAGGCATTATGCAGCATCTATCGCCAGCACGTCTGCGGTCACCGCTTAAACGGGTGGGAAAACGCGGCGAAGGCAAGTTTGCGCCGATTTCATGGGAAGAAGCGATGGAAATGGCAACTTCATGGCTAAAACCCATTCGCGAAAATGACCCTAAAAAACTCGCCTTTTTCACCGGCAGAGATCAAAGTCAGGCTTTAACCGGCTGGTGGGCGCAACAATTCGGCACACCGAACTTTGCCGCGCATGGCGGATTTTGTTCGGTTAACATGGCGGCGGCCGGAATTTATACCATTGGCGGTGCATTCTGGGAATTCGGCTCACCAGACTGGGATAGAACCGAATTATTCCTCATGTTCGGGGTCGCCGAAGATCATGATTCGAATCCGTTAAAAATGGGCTTGGGTAAATTGAAAGAACGCGGTATCCGCACGGTTTCGATCAATCCGGTGCAGACAGGTTACTCAGCGGTTGCCGATGACTGGGTCGGGATCACCCCCGGCACGGATGGATTGCTGATCATGTCGCTGATCCATGTGTTGATGAAAACCGGCCAGATTGATCTGGATTATCTGATGCGTTACACCAACGCACCGTGGCTGGTTATCCGCAATCCGGGACAGGCTGATGATGGATTATTCTTGCGCGATAAAGACAATAAACCGCAAGTCATTGATTCCAAAACAGGCAAAACCGTTGCCTTTGACACCGCCGGTATTCGCCCGCAACTGAAAGCAGAAATCAAGGTAAAATCTGGCGGCGTGGCTACGCCGTCTTTCATGCTTATGGTTGATGAATGGCTTGATGAAACATACACCCCCGAAGCCACCGAAGCCAGAACCGGCGTGTCGGCTTCACGGGTTTACGGGTTAGCCAAATCGATTGCTGATGCCGCGTTTTCGCGCGAAGTCGTTATTAATGAGCCATGGGTGGACTGGAAAGGCGAACGTCACGAAACCATGATTGGCCGGCCAGTATCCATGCATGCCATGCGCGGAATATCCGCCCATTCCAACGGCTTTCAAACCTGCCGTGCTTTGCATATTTTACAGATACTTATCGGTAGTGTGGAATCCCCCGGCGGTTTCCGCTTTAAGCCGCCCTATCCGAAACCGGCGCATATTCACCCACGTCCGGCCGGTAAAGCCGATCAGGTGAAAGCAAATACCCCGCTTGCCGGTGCGCCATTGGGCTATGTTTTATCGCCTGATGATCTGCTTGTTGATGCTGATGGCACGCCTAGCCGGATTGATAAAGCCTATTCATGGGATGCGCCATTATCTGCCCATGGTTTGATGCATATGGTGATTTCCAATGCCTATGCCGGTGATCCCTATACGGTAGATGTGCTGTTCATGTACATGGCAAATATGGCATGGAATTCCAGCATGAACACGCGCGGCGTGATTGACATGCTGACCGAAACAGACCCGGAAACTGGCGAATACCGTATTCCGAAAATTATCTATTCAGATGCCTATTCATCGGAAATGGTCGCTTATGCGGATTTGATTTTGCCGGACACCACCTATCTGGAACGCCATGATTGCATTTCATTGCTGGATCGCCCGATTTGTGAACCTGATGCCGTGGCTGATGCTATCCGCTGGCCGGTGGTGGAACCGGATCGGGATGTGCGCGGATTTCAATCCGTTCTGCTTGATCTGGGGGCAAGACTTGGATTGCCCGGTATGGTCGATGACGATGGTAAGCCGCTTTATGCGGATTATGCGGATTATATGACCAATCATCAACGCAAACCCGGCATTGGCCCTCTAGCCGGATTCAGAGGCAGTGATGGCACCGCCGCCGGACGAGGCGCGCCAAATACAAATCAGATACAGCAATATATTGAAAACGGCGGATTCTGGTCAGAAGAATTACCAGAAAACGCGCGGTTCTTTAAAATGGCCAATAGCCATTATCAGGATTTTGCCGTCCGTATGGGTTTCTTTGATAAGCCGGAACCATATGTTTTCCAGATTTATTCAGAAGAATTGCAAAAGTTCAAACTGGCCGCAGAAGGCCATGGCAAGGTGCAACCGCCGGATCATATGCGGGATCAGATTAAAACCTGCTTCACGCCGTTACCCGTTTGGTATGAGCCATTTGAGGGAAGCGCCGTTGATGCCAAAACCTATCCTATTCATGCGCTGACACAGCGTCCTATGGCCATGTATCATTCATGGGGATCACAGAATCCGTGGCTTCGGCAAATTCATGGGCATAACCCGTTATTTATTCCGGGCAATCTGGCACGCTCGCTGGATGTCACGGATGGTGACTGGGTATGGGTAGAATCGCATCACGGCAAGATCAAGGTTCCGGTTGCCGTCATGGAAGGCATCAATCCAAATACTGTCTGGACATGGAATGCTATTGGCAAACGGCGCGGGGCATGGCAACTGGACAAAGACGCCCCCGAATCCCGCAAAGGGTTTCTGCTCAATCATCTGATCCATGAATTATTGCCGATGAAGGGCGATGGCTTGCGCTGGGCGAACTCTGATCCGATCACTGGTCAGGCGGCGTGGTATGATCTCAAGGTGAATATCACCAAGGCCGATGCTGGTGATCATCCGGTCATAGAACCGGATTTCCCCGTCATAGCCGCCCCGCCGGATATGCCCGAACGGCCAGATGTCTTGCGTTATGGCGATACTATTATTGCTCAAGAGCTTGCTCAAGAGATTGCCCAAAATAAAAAGGGAGAAAGCCAATGACCTGTTTGCCATCTGCTACCGAAAAAAAACTGGGTCTGGTGATTGATCTGGATATCTGCGTTGGCTGTCAGGCTTGCGTGGTTAATTGCAAAGAATGGAACACCGCCGGTTATGGTGCGCCATTGGCTGACATCAATCCATATGGTGATAATCCATCCGGTGCATGGCTGAACCGGGTGCATGCGTTTGAAACCGGTAAAGGCGCCGATGCACGCGTGGTGCATTTCCCGAAATCCTGCCTGCATTGCGAAGATGCCCCTTGTGTCACGGTATGCCCGACCGGTGCATCCTATAAACGCGAAGAAGACGGCATTGTTCTGGTCAATGAGGATTCATGTATTGGATGCGGATTATGTGCGTGGTCTTGTCCTTATGGCGCGCGTGAAATGGACCCGGCGGAAGGCGTGATGAAAAAATGCACGCTTTGTGTTGACCGTATCTATAACGAACACCTTGCCGAAGAAGACAGAGTGCCGGCATGTGTCCGCACCTGCCCGACTAGCGCGCGACATTTTGGTGATCTGGGTGATCCGGATTCTGATGTCAGCCAGCTGGTTGCCGCACGTGGGGGATATGATCTGATGCCGGAACAGAATACAAAACCGGTTAATAAATATCTACCGCCACGGCCACGGCCACGCCACGAAATCGAAGATGTTGATCTGGTTTCCATGGCCAAGAAAACAACCCCGAAAGGGTTCTGGAAATGGCTAGATCAAGCCCTTGATCAGCTTCCGGGATAGGAGAATAACATGCGCCCAGCGGCATCACTTATCATTTTCACCACCTTATCCGGTCTAGGTCTTGGGCTTGCGGCATTGATCGGGCTTGGATATCTGGAAGCAAAATCCAGCCAATGGATCATTATCCATGCGGCCATGTGCCTGGGGTTAATCGGGGCTGGTATCATTTCATCCACCGTGCATCTGGGGCATCCGGAACGCGCATGGCGGGCGCTCAGCCAATGGCGTAGCTCATGGCTATCGCGCGAAGGCGTGATGGCGGGATTGACCACTATTGTTCTGGCCGGATATTTTCTGGATCAGCTCTATTCAGGAGTCGCGCGGCCGTGGCTTGGCATTATTGTCAGCATATTGAGCCTGATCACAATTTATACCACCGCTATGATATATGCGTCACTGAAAACAATTGCCCGCTGGCATCATGTTTTAACGCCGGTTGTGTTTGTGCTTCTGGCGCTGGCTGGTGGCTGTTTGCTGGCCGCCGCGTTGCAAGCGCTTGCTGGTACGGCATCAACCGCGCCATTAGATGTTCCGTTGACACAATGGGGCATAGGATTAATTGCGCTGGCCAGTCTGGTAAAAATCATATGGTGGGTCAATGCGGGCAAAAACGGATCAGGATCAACACCGGAATCCGCTACCGGATTAGGCGGATTAGGCGAAGTGCGAATGATCATGCCGCCACACACAGAAGAAAACTGGCTACAACATGAAATGGGGTTTGTGGTCGCCCGTAAACACGCGGCCAGATTAGCCATCATTGCGTTTATTCTGGCGGCCATTTTGCCGCTTCTGGTATTGGGGCTATATCCGCAATCAGCGGCGTTGCTAATACTGGCGGCGGCTATCCATCTGGCTGGAGTCATGATGGAACGCTGGTTATTCTTTGCTGAGGCGAAACACACCGTCACCCTGTATTACGGCGACCGGCATTAGCATTCATAAATAAAAACGGCGACTATCCCCCCCCGATAGCCGCCGCTCTTTGCTGATCGCGCTTATACCATATCTTCCTTGCGGTTAAGCAGGATGTTATGTTGTTGGCGGATCAGCGCATCTGTTTCTGCTGATATGTGATCAGGGAAAACATTTTCCAGAATCTTTTTCTTCTTGGCCGTAGCGTTCTGCAACAGATCAGGTTTGTTATTTTCTTCCCATTCTTTGGGTGATGACCGGTCGGCCAGTTGGGGATAGACATATTCTGTCTGCATGACTTTAATCGTGGCATCATGCCCCAGATAATGCCCCGGCCCACCGATACAAACGTCACGCATTACGTCTACGCTTAGGGTATCCGTATTCACCTCAACCCCGCGCACGCAACGCATGACTTGCCCCAGCATATCGTTATCAATAATCAGACTTTCCAGACAAAAACCAAGCAATGAAGCATGCATACCAGCCGATTCATACACCATGTTCAATCCTGACAATCCGGCCATGACAGAAGTTGAGCCTTTTTCGTATCCGGATTGCGCATCCGGCATTTTGGAATCCGCCATCCCCGATGCCGCCCCTGACGGAAGCCCGAAATGATTTATCATCTGGGCGCAAGCTGAGGTCAGCAAGCCCTGTTCGCCTGATCCGCCAGACATCGCCCCTGTCCGCAAATCAGACACAAATGGCCATGTTCCGCAAATCGCCGGATGCCCCGGCACCATAGCGTTGACATAAACAAGTCCGGCCAGAACCTCGGATACCGCTTGCGCAACGGCACCCGCGATACTGGCAGGCGCGGTTGCACCGGCCTGACCAGCAGATAGCAATAATACCGGCATACCGCCTTTGATGACTTCTTCCATCACCAGACAGGATTCAGTCGCAAAACGTAAAGGCGGCACAACAAAACAGTTGGAATTGGATACAAACGGACGAGCGCGCCATTTATCTTCGCCGCCAGCGACTTTATGCAATATTTCCAGCGCTTCCGACACATATTCTGCTTCGGTAAAGCTCACCCCCACATGTTTCTGGGTACCAGCAATACAGGCATATAGCGTGTTAAGGTCAAGATCGCGGGCATCCGTGATATCACGCGCCACCATTGGCCGTTGAAAGAAATGGATATTATCCATTGTTTCCACAATACGGGCGGCATCATAAATATCCTGCAACCGGCTTTCGTCATAAATCCGGCCTTCGACATCAACCAGATGCACCGCCGCACCTGCTGTTCCGTAATGCACTCTTGTTCCGCTTAATTCCAGATCATATTGTGGCGCCTGCCCGTGCAGGGTAATCTGCCGCGCAGCATTGGCAATGGTATCTTCTATAAGCATACGGGAAAACCGAACACGCCCATCATCACCACAAACCGCGCCAGCATCTGTCATGTATCGGATGCCGGATTCAGGGGCTTGCGATAAACCGATTTCTTCCAGAATCTGGAAAATCGTATCACTAATGGCGGCCACGCCGGTATCATCAATCGGCTTGTAATTGCCGCCAGATAACCCCGGACGAACCGGACGGATATTATCCGCC
>JABIWM010000056.1 GCA_018701255.1 Alphaproteobacteria bacterium
ATGGATATTATGGATATTGTAGATTAACGTGTTTATGACTGGCGCCGTCTGATGGTCGCTTGCGCCGCCGCCAATCTGGCCACTGGCACACGGAAAGGCGAACAGGATACATAATCCAGCCCACATTCTTCAAAGAAATCAACCGAATCCGGATCGCCGCCATGTTCACCGCAAACCCCAAGCTTAATGTTCGGGCGTTGCTTGCGGCCTCTGTCGCAACCCATTTGAACTAAGGCGCCAACGCCTTCGATATCAACTGTTACAAACGGATCACGCGGATAAATCCCGGCATCGGCATAGTCGCGCATGAACTGCCCCGCATCATCGCGGCTTATGCCTAATGCTGTCTGGGTCAGATCATTTGTTCCGAATGAGAAAAACTCTGCGTCAATGGCCAGATCATCGGCAATAAAGCATGAACGCGGCAGTTCCACCATCGTGCCAACCATATAGGGAATAGGCTGGCCTGTTTCAGCTCTGATCTGTTCGGCCTGATCATCAATAATCTGGCGGCAAATTTCCAGCTCACGCCGGGTCGCGGCTAGCGGTACCATCACCTCAACATCAACCGGCGCACCGGTTTCTTTTGTGACATGCGCGCAAGCCTCGAAAATAGCGCGCGCCTGCATCGCACATATTTCAGGATAAGTGATAGCCAGACGGCATCCGCGATGCCCTAGCATGGGGTTTAATTCATGCAATTTAGTGGAACGATCACGCACATATTCCAGACTGACACCAGCTTGTTTGGCAATGTCCACCATATCGTCTTCGTTATGTGGCAAAAATTCATGCAAAGGGGGATCAAGCAGACGGATTGTCACCGGAAGCCCTTTCATGATCTGGAACAGCTCAATGAAATCCTGCCGTTGCATGGGCAGGAGCTTATCCAGTGCTTTCTGGCGGCCAGCGGTATCATTGGCGATAATCATCTCACGCACCGCAACAATCCGTTCGGCATCAAAAAACATATGTTCTGTCCGGCTAAGGCCAATGCCTTCGGCGCCGAATTCCAGTGCCATTCGCGCGTCTGTTGGCGTTTCGGCATTAGCCCGGATTTTCATCCGCCGTGCCGCATCTGCCCAAGAAATCAATGTGCCAAACACGCCTGATAATTCCGGCTGGATAGTGGCTACTTCACCCAGATAAACCTCACCCGCGCCGCCATCAATGGTGATAACATCGCCTTCGCTTATCTGATGTGCGCCTATTTTCACAACCTTTGTTTCGGCATTGATAATCATATCACCAGCACCGCAAACGCATGGCCGACCCATCCCACGCGCCACCACTGCCGCGTGGCTGGTCATACCGCCGCGCGCGGTCAGAATACCGGTCGCCGCATGCATGCCATGAATATCTTCGGGGCTAGTTTCTATCCGAACCAGAATGACTTTATGGCCAGCCACCGCCATTTCTTCGGCTTTATCAGCGGTCAGAACAACCTTACCTGATGCCGCACCCGGCGATGCTGGCAAGCCGCGCAGGATCATTGTTTTATCCGCCGATGGATCAAGCGTCGGGTGAAGCAGTTGATCCAGTGACATGGCATCAACCCGCAATACGGCTTCGTCTTTAGTAATCAGATTTTCTTCGGCCATTTCAACCGCCATTCGCAACGCGGCTTCGGCTGTCCGTTTGCCCGCACGGGTTTGCAACATGTAGAGCTTATTCTGCTGGATGGTGAACTCAATATCCTGCATGTCACGATAATGGGCTTCCAGTGTTTGCCGCACCTGACATAGCTGATCAAATACCGCTGGCATGGCTTCTTCCATGGATAATTGTTCCAGCCCGCTTTGCTGTCTTTCCAAGGTTGTCAGATTACGCGGTGTCCGGATACCGGCGACCACGTCCTCGCCTTGTGCATTGATCAGAAACTCACCATAAAACGCATTTTCACCTGTTGACGGATTGCGGGTAAACGCCACGCCTGTGGCGCAATCATCGCCCATATTTCCAAATACCATCGCCTGAATATTAACCGCCGTTCCCCATTCTGCCGGAATATTATTCAGCTTGCGATAGGTGATGGCACGGGCGTTCATCCAGCTACCGAATACGGCACCGATAGCCCCCCATAATTGTTCATGCGGGTCTTCGGGGAAATCAACGCCGGCTTCCTCGCGGACAATATCAAGATAGGTAGATACCAGCGTTTCACACGCGTTGCCGTCAAGGTCTGTGTCTTCGGTAACATTCAATTCTGCCTTGAGGTCTTCGAGCGCGTCTTCGAACAAACCATGATCCACGTTTAGCACCACATCGCCATACATTTGAATAAAGCGGCGATAGGAATCCCACGCAAATCGTTTTTCGCCTGACCGTTTTGCCAGCCCTGCCACCGTGTCACGATTAAGCCCAAGATTCAGCACCGTATCCATCATCCCCGGCATGGATGCCCGCGCCCCTGACCGGACAGACAGCAGAAGCGGATTATCAGCACCGGCAAAAATAGCACCGGTTTCGTCTTCCAGCCGTTTAATCGCGGTATTCACCTGATCTATCAGTGCATCCGGATAATGGCGGTCATTGTCATAAAAATGATTGCATACCGCGGTCGACAGCGTAAAACCGGGCGGAACAGGGAGCCCGATGCCACTCATCTCAGCCAGATTAGCACCTTTACCGCCAAGAAGATTGCGATCACTGGCTGAGCCCTCGGTTAGAGTCTGCCCGAAACAATAAACCCATTGCGCCATGTGATGTTCCTCTTATAAAAATTAACCTTCGATTTCTGACAAATCTGCAAATGCTCTGATACGGTTATTAATCTGAACTAATAGATTCAACCGGTTCTGGCGAATATTCTGATCATCGTCATTCACCTTTACCGCTTCAAAAAATGCATTGATCAATGGTGCCAGATTAGCCATTTCTGCCAATAGGCTGGCATCATCCGCATCCGGTTTGACGGCGCTAACAGCATCATATAATGCGGTTTCGGCCGGATCAGTAAATCGGCTGGCATCAACCGCGCCATAGGTGTCAGCTGTTGTTTTCGTTTTAGCTTTTTCGGATTCCAGAATAGAATGTACCCGCCGCCACGCTGGCATGAATGTCTGGCCGTCCGTATGGCTTAAAAATTGATCCAGCGTTTTGATACGGCTGACAATAGCCAGAACATTAAACCGGCTTAATTGTGCCGGTTGCATGACGGCACGCACCGCGTCATAACGCAATCCCCTGTCGCGGCAATACACATGCAACCGGTCAGCCATGAATGGCAATAAGGCATCTGTTGCCGCCCCCAGAAATGGCGTCAGATCAAGATCAATGGCGGCTTCGTCAAGAATACGGATGACCCCAAGCGCGGCACGGCGCAAGCCAAATGGATCACCTGATCCTGTTGGTTTTTTGCCAATCCCGAAAAAGCTGGTTAGCATGTCCAGCTTATCTGCCAATGCCAATGCCTGTCCGGTGCGCGTGGACGGGATTGTATCACCGCCGCCAACCGGTTTATAATGATCAGCAATCGCCTGTGCTATGTCGAGCGTAATGTCATCTATCATGTCTTCGGCGCGCGCCAGATGGCCGCCCATAATGCCTTGCAATTCCGGAAACTCACCCACGGTTCCGGTGACTAAATCCGCCTTTGCCAACTGGGTTGCCCTGTCTAGCAACACGCCATCAATATCATCAACATGCTTTGCCAGTTTTTCGGCAATTACCTGCATCCGTTCCACCCTGTCCTGCATGGAACCCAATCCATCAAAATAGGCAATCGACCCTAGCCGTTCCGCATGTTCAGCAAGCGATATGCCGCGATCCAAGTCCCATAGGAACCGCGCATCGCTCAGCCTTGCCCGCAATACCCGCTCATTGCCTTTACGGATCATGTCATCACGGGTTTTATCCCCCTGCATATTGCTGATAGTAATAAAGGCCGGTGCCAGACGGCCGTCAGCATGGGTTAGCGCAAAATATTTCTGATGGCTTCGCATCGTCAGCACCAGAATATCTTTGGGCAAGGTCATATAATCATCATCAATTTGCCCCATGATGGCATGTGGCCATTCCACCAGACCGGTGACTTCATCCAGCAATCCATCATCCGCCAGCAATGTCAGCCCAGCGGCTTTGGCCAGATCATCCAGTTGTCCGGCGATAGCGACGCGGCGGTCGCTGCGATCAGCCATGACAAAATGCGAAGCCATCTGCTGATCATAGCTGGCGGCAATATGATTATCCTCGCCCTGATTAATGGCCTGCAGGTCAATGTCTTTTGGTGCAAGGAAGCGGTGGCCATGGCTGATATGACCATAAGTAATGCTAGTCCCGCCACCCAGATCATAAACCCCTGCCACCGGTTTGCCATCCAGCAGAACATTAATCCGGTGCAATGGCCGCACCCAGCTCATCTGGCTTCTGCCCCAACGCTGGCTTTTCGGCCACGGAAAATTGGCAATCACGCCATTGATCATATCTGGCAGAATATCCATTGTTTGCTGACCCGGCTGATGGATCATGGCAAAATAGAACTGGCCTTTCGGCGTATCGCGTTGTTCCAGTTGATCACGCGTCATTCCAACCGAGCTTAAGAACCCGTCAAGCG
>JABIWM010000057.1 GCA_018701255.1 Alphaproteobacteria bacterium
AAGCCACCATGATAGTAAAAGCTGGCAACCCGGCCTTGGCTACATAATTTCCTGGAACCAGATCACCATACGGCCAGCTCAGTCGCCCGCCCTGTTGTCCAATAATCAAAATCTCAGCCGTTAGGATAAAGCACATGACCAGCGTACCCAGTGCGACTGAAAGAAGCATGGCATATAAAAACCGCTTATCCTGCGCGAGCCAGAATGCCGTTGCCATAGCAAACAGTGGAAAGCGTATCCAGATAAAGGCCTCACCCACCGAATAGGCAGGATCATATGACATCGCTCCGGATAACAGACACCAGAACCAGAACAGAAACCCAGCCTTAACCCAGAACATTTTGAGCCATGCGCCATCGCGTTTAACCGCCGACCGCACAGCAAATGTTAGCGCCAGAATGCTCAACCAAGCATCGGCCGGGGATCGTTCGATCAGCATAATAAATGGCCCAAGAAGCCAGAAGATATGAAAGCCGCGTTCCCAACGGGGCAATGCCGCCAGCGCGTCTTTTGCATCCTGAATAATAGCTTTGAAGCCGGGAATGATCTTCATGCCATCAGCGTGTTTTATATATTGATCAAGATGGCTCATTAGCTATTTGCTCTCATGCTTAGTATCCCAAATGCTCAATATGCTTTTACCAAAACCACCGATAATCACAAAACATATTCTCATTATTTGTATAAATGCTTGGATATTAAAATCATTTATGTTTTATCATATCTAAATGAAAAAAATTTCAATTATCGGTGGATCAGGCTTCGTAGGCACAAATCTATGCCAGTTACTTGCCTCAAAACAAAATCCTTTTGAAATCATTGATCTCAAGCCTAGTAAGCAATTCCCTGATAAGTGCAAGATAGGTGATGTGCGCGATATAGATACATTGCGTAAAACCATCACCGGGGATGTTGTTATAAATTTGGCGGCGGTTCATCGCGATGATGTGTGTGATCATTCCGAATATCAAAACACCAATGTTGACGGTGCCAAAAATCTAGCATTGATATGTTCCGAAAAAGGCATCAAGAAAATTATTTTTACTAGCACAGTAGCGGTTTATGGTTTCGCAGAAATAGGCGCAGATGAGAATGCGCCAATCAATCCTTTTAATGAATATGGTAAAACTAAGTTTTTAGCAGAAGAAGTTTTTCGGGAATGGCAATCTGAAAAGGGTAACAAACTGATTATTATTCGGCCAACGGTTATTTTTGGTGAGGGTAATAGAGGAAATGTGTTCAACCTGCTTAATCAGATTGCGTCAGGGAAATTCGTAATGGTCGGGTCAGGCCAAAATAAAAAGTCTATGGCATATATTAAAAACATTGTTGCTTTTTTGGATGCGTGTATTCCATCAACAAAGGAATATGCGCTTTTTAATTATGTCGACACGCCTGATTATTCAATGAATGAGCTTGTGCAACATGTTCGTCATAAATTAACGGGTAAAAACCATATTGGTTTTCGACTACCATATTGGCTAGGACTTTTTCTCGGATATATTGCTGATGGTATGGTTAGGATAAGTGGCAGAAAGTTGCCTATTAGTTCTATAAGAGTAAAGAAGTTTGTATCATCCACAGAGTTTACTTCTGCAAAAGCCAGCCTAGATGCCTTTGAACAACCCTTTTCACTAGCAGAAGGAGTTGAGCGCACATTGCAAAGTGAGTTTATAGACCCAGACCCTGAGAGAGAAATCTTCTATACGGAATAGATGTAGATTTTTTAAAAAACATAAAGCCTCATCCAACAGAATGAGGCTTTATGGTATCAATAGGTTGGTGCGTTCTTATCAGGCGTTTGATGTTGTCCGCAGGTAAGGCAGTTTAGCGTCAAAATCGCCGAACTTGGCTTTGGCGGCATCATCATTCAGCGTCATGGCAATGATCACATCCTGACCTTCTGCCCAGTTTGCCGGTGTTGCAATCGGCTGACCAAATGTTTTTTGCAATGCTGTTAATGCACGCAAAATTTCAGCAAAGTTGCGCCCGACAGACATCGGATAAGTCATCGATAACTGCAGCTTTTTATCCGGACTGATAATAAAAACCGACCGCACGGAGGCCGAATCTGCGGCTGTCCGCCCATCAGGCATATAAGCATCTGCGGGCAGCATATCAAACATTTTGGATACCGCCAGATCATTATCGGCAATAATAGGAAAGCCCGCCTTGGCACCGGAAAACTGCTCAATATCAGCCTTCCAGCCCTTATGCTCATCCACGCCATCAACAGACAGGCCAATCACCTTGGTATTTAGCGCCGCCCATTCATCAGCTAGTTGGGCAACCGCGCCAAATTCTGTTGTGCAAACAGGGGTGAAATCCTTGGGGTGGGAGAACAGAATAGCCCACTGATCCCCAATCCAGTCATGAAACTGAATGCTGCCATGATCGGTTTCGGCGGTAAAGTCTGGAACAATATCATTAATGCGAACACTCATGGTTTTTCTCCTTTTTGTGATGTGATTTCCTCAACATACACCCTGGCCATTTATGATCAACTGTTTTAACTCACAGAGAACTAACCAGAGCCCGATCATCAAAAGCATGTGATTTATGAAACAGTTATGTTTCTCCGGCTTAAATAATTGACAAATCTGCCCGAAAAGCGCATAGAACGTGAAGTTAATACAGCCTGTATAGATAACATGCTGATTTAGATTAGGGCGCCAGGCCAGAAAACTTCACTATGAACTCTCCGAAACACTCCGCATCAGATCATGATGCTGTTCAGCAATTTGCTGATTTCTCTCTCCCATCCATCCTCCTTGAAACCATTGCCGAGATGGAATTAGTCACCCCGACTCCCATTCAGAAACTGGCCATTCCTGCCTTGCTTGAACGCAAGGATATGATTGGTTTAGCGCAAACCGGAACTGGCAAAACGGCTGCTTTTCTGCTGCCATTGCTTACCCATTTATCCGAAGAACCACGGGTTCATAAAAATCAGCCGCCACTATCGTTGATCCTTGCACCAACCCGCGAGTTGGCTTTGCAGGTGCTGGAAACTGTGCGTCTATTTACGGTCAATATGAATATCCGTTCGGTAGCTGTTTATGGTGGTGCGCGTTACGATGCCCAGATCAACGGTTTGCGCCGCGGGGCTGAGATTGTTGTCGCCACCCCGGGCAGACTAGAAGACCTGATCAAACGCGGGGCGGTCAGCCTTGAGGCGATCAAATATTTTATTCTTGATGAGGCGGATCACATGCTTGATCTGGGCTTTCATCCAGCCATGATGCGGATATCGGCGCAAATTCCGGCTGGACGGCAAACCATGCTGTTTTCTGCCACCATGCCGCCACCTATCAGAAAGCTGAGTGATCATTTTCTGCGTGATCCCGTTCACGTAGAAGCCCCGCAAAATCAGGCGAAAGCCCATCACATTACCCAGCATGTCCGGCTAGTGTCAGAAAAACAGAAACGTGGTCTGCTGGTTGATATGCTAGGCCAGAAAGAGGTGGAATCCTGCGTTATATTTGTTCGTACCAAACGCCGCGCTGATACGCTTGCCGCCAATCTGGCTGAGATTGGGCTCAAGGTAGATGCCTTGCATGGTGATATGCGGCAATTTTTGCGCCGCAAGGTGCTGGACAAATTCCGGGCTGGCCAGATCAATATTCTGATTGCCACCGATGTCGCCGCCCGCGGTATTGATATTCCGGCGATTAGCCATGTTGTTAATTATGATATGCCCGAAAGTCAGGATGCCTATACCCACCGGATCGGACGTACCGGTCGTGCAGGTAAAACCGGTGTTGCCATATCGTATTGTAATGATGCCGATGGGGTAAAATTGCGGCAGATTCTGGCCACGCATGGTGATGATATTGTTCTAAGTGATGCCGATGGTAATCCGGTTGCTGATCATGCCATTTCCAATAAACCGGCAGGGCGGAAGCCGCGTTCAGGTGATCGCAGACCGCCGCGCCCACCACGGAAACATTCCGGCCAAGGTGGCGGTCAAGGATCAGCCAGAGATGCCAGAGATGCCAGAGATGGAAGAGATGGCGGCCGGGGTTCCAGTAGAGACGCCAGAGATGCCAGAGATGGCGGTAAGGGATTTGGTAAAGGCGGCGATAAGCCAAAAAGCAAATCATCTGGCAAGCCAGCTGGTAAAACATTTGGAAAGCCATTTGACAAATCATCGGATAAGCCATCAGGCAAAACATTCGGAAAGCCGGATGGTAAGAGATCAGATAGGCCATTTGGTAAATCAGCAGGTAAACCGTTTGGTAAATCATCAGAAAAACCATCTGGTCATTCTTCACGGTGGCAGGACGAAAAACCGTCAAGCGATATGCCGCCACGCCGTAAGAAAAAACCTGCATCATTTTCAGATGGGGGATCATCAGAGCATAGATCAAGACGCGGTGAGGCAAATACAGACGCCAAACCGTTTCATGCAAAACCAAAATCGCATAAACCATCATCCCGTCCACATGCTAAATCAGGCATGAAAGCAGGCGGCAAATCCGGTGCTAATTTTGCCAATAAATCCGGTGCAAAACCCGGTAATAAATCTGGCGGTAGTGCCACTCTTAAACGCAAAAGATAATTTGTCTTTCAGGGTTGGCATTAAGCGGCTGGCATTAAGGGTTTGGCATAAAGCTGGATTGACGGTATTTTGCGGCGTTGATATCCTGATCTGAATTCATGATCATCAGGGATAGGAACGATGCTTTTTTCTGGCTTTAGCAGCAGCAATATTAACTATCCATGGCAATATTTGCGTCACCTGCTGGCGGCGGTAATGATTGGTTTTGCCGCTATGCCGGCGATGACGGCACAGGCCGAAAATCTGGTCACAGGATCAGCGAAAAACACGCTTTCGGCCACGGTAATTGCATCATTGCATCATCCATGGGCAATGAGCTTTCTGGACGAAGACACGTTGCTGGTAACAACAAAACCGGGGCAGTTATGGCTGTTTGATCGCTTGCGCGGGCAAATCATGGTTGATGGCGTGCCAGATATTTTTGCTGGCGGGCAGGGCGGTCTGGGTGACGTTATCCCGCATCCGGATTTTGCCGATAATCAGACGATTTATCTGTCTTATATTGCGTCTGATAATGGCGGGAAAACCCGTTATGCCGCTGTCATTAGCGCAACACTAATGCGCGGGGATACGCCTAAGCTGATTGATCATCAGCTGATCTGGAAACAGCAACCGGCGACATCTGGTAAAGGCCATTTTTCGCACCGGCTGGCCTTTGCGCCTCGAAACTCACCCTATGCCGGACAGCTATTCATCACGTCAGGTGACAGGCAATTGCAATCACCAGCACAGGATATGCAACAGGGGTTAGGCAAAATTATCCGGCTTTATGATGATGGCCGCATCCCGCTGGATAATCCGTTTCAATCCGATGGCGCGCTTGCCCGGACTTTCTGGTCAACCGGTCACCGTAACGCGCTTGGGCTGGCCTTTGATGCCGGGGGGCAACTCTGGGCGCATGAAATGGGGCCGCGTGATGGGGATGAGCTGAACATGATCCATAAAGGCGCGAATTATGGCTGGCCAGTGGTATCCGAAGGCCAGCATTATGACGGCACGCTTATTCCATCACATTCTACGCTGCCGGATATGACACCGCCAGCGGCGTTCTGGGTTCCAACTATCGCCCCGTCCGGTTTGATATTTTATCATGGTGATATGTTTCCGGAATGGCAGGGGCATGTTTTTATTGGTGGCTTGAAAAGCCGGGCATTGATCCGGCTGGAATTCAAAAACAGTCAACCGGCTGAGGCAGAACGCTTTCGCTGGTCTAAACGGGTGCGTGAGGTGGATCAAAGCCCTGATGGTGCTATATGGGTATTAGAAGACGGCGCCGATGGCCGCCTGATACAGTTTACCCGACCATAATATGACTAAACACGCGCCTCTGAATATCAAAATCTGCTAATACACTGGAGCATAATAAGATATGTTGAGAATATTCTCGAACATGATGACTGTCATTATGCTGGGCGTTATGCTGGGCTTCACGCTTGGCAGTGGCGGTGCTTATGCTCATAAAGACGCCACCGGAATTGTCAAAACCCGCATGGACGGCTTCAAACAAAGCCAGCAAAACTTCAAGGATTTGATCAGGGCGGCGCATGGGAATGATTACGACACAGTCAGAACATTATCCGTATCGCTGACCGAATGGGGGCAACAGATGCAGCAACATTTTCCGGCTGGCAGTAACCAACCGCCATCCGAAGCCGCCGATACGATCTGGTCAGACGCCTCCGGTTTCGCCAAAGCCATAGATGACTATATTAACGCCACCCAAGATATCACCGCCGCCGCCATAGCGGCAGATAAGCCAGCGATCATGGCAGGAATTAAATCAACATCTGATAGCTGTACATCCTGCCATAATGTTTATCGCGTGAAATAGCATTCAGATTTTTTTAACTGCATAAGAATTGATATTAAATATTAGAATTATCTTTTCGATATTAGAAACATTAATTATAAAATGTTAATAATAAGGAAATGTAAGAGTTTTATTTTGATTATTTCCCATAGACACAAATTTATTTTTCTCAAACCGTTTAAAGTCGCTGGGAGTTCTACGGAGTTTGCTTTATCCAGCATCGTTTCTAAAAATGACATTGTCACAAATCTGAGCAAAGATGAGGAAAAGAAACGACATTCGCTTTTTGGGATTAAAGAGCAAAATAATCGGCTACCCCTGTCTAAATTATTATCCGGATTTTCAAAACAAAATAAAAAAGATATTAGAAAATTGACCTGGCCAAAGGTGTTTCATCCGCATTGTTCCGCGGCAGAAGTCAAACGCTATGTGGGTGATGATATTTGGAATGAATACAAAAAAATAAGCATTATCAGAAACCCGTGGGATTATTTGCTGTCATTCTATTATTGGAATCCGTCTGATCAGAACAGACCTGAGTTTAAAAACTTGATTTTTGAGAACAGGCATCTGATAGGCGCAAACAATGTGCATTACCACATTGATAATGAATGCATTATAGATGCTTTTATCAGATATGAGCATTTGTTAACCGATATTGATAGATTGCCAATTGACAGCAAACAGCGCATCAAAGTTAAACAGATACTGGAAAACACAAGCTTAAAAAGTGGATACCGAGAGAGAGATAAACACAAAGAATTGGAAATGCTAAATCAAACCAATTTCATTGATAAAGCTATTGAGGCATTTTGTGCGTTAGAGCTTCAACAGTTTAAATATGAAAAACCGAAAATATGATCCGATCCGCATTCCGGAAAAAGGATAAATGCGGAAAAGAGTTATCGCCGATAGCGGGGTGAGCCGCGCGGCTCATCATGTATTTTTTTATGCTTGATGGACTCACGCCACACACAATATAGCCCTGATGCCACGACCAGCGTCATGCCAATTAGCGACTGGCCATCCGGTATGTTCTGGAAAATCATATAGCCCCAGAAAATAGATAGCGGCATGGCAATATATTCAAACGGCGCTACATAAGCGGCCTCAGCATGGCGATAGGCCTGGGCAATCAGAAAGCCGCCGGTAGCGCTACCAAATCCGATAATCAGAAACAGATACCAATCCCCCGGATCAAATACTGTCCATTCCCGTAACAGAAAATATAATGCCGGACTATCAGGGGTGGCATAGCGGCCATCACCAACACTGACCCAGAACCCAAGGCTGATCATGATCAACGTCACCTGAATATAAAACGACATGGTCAACGCGCTTTCGGTTTTGCCGCTATATCGCGTCAAGACATTAAGCACCGCATAGCCCACAGCGGCGGCAATCGGCAATAGCGAGACTATCTTGAACGCATCTGTCCCCGGCCGCAAAATCACCAGAATACCGATCATCCCGACCACCAGCGCCGACCAGCGATGAAAGCCGACCTGTTCTTTCAGAAATATGATGGAAAATAAGGTAATAAGCAGAGGGCTTACAAAAAATATCGCGGTGGCTTCGGCGACTTGCAATTCGGCGAGCCCCAGAAAAAAGGTCAGATTGGCGAATACCACCGCCATGCCGCGCATCAGATGAAAGCCGAGCTGTTTTGTTTTCAAAATGGCAAAGCCGCCTTGCAGCGGCATAAAGAGCATCAGCAGAACCAGTATGCCAATGGCCGACCGGATCAGCATAATCTGATGCAGAGCATAACCGCCGGATAACAGCTTAATCGACACATCATTGAGCGTAAAAAACGTAACCGCCGCCATCGCACATAGCGCGGCGGTAACGGGGCCTGTCAGGATGAGGCGTTTGAACATAAGCTTATCCGCGTGATCATCCGGCTATGGTAGGGGCATCCCCACCGCAATGCAAAATAATAATTTCCGGGGGAGGTGGGAGCAGGTTTATTTCACCCCTTATCACCGTCCAGCAACCAGCCCATGACTATGGCCGCGATGGTGGCGGCAATCAGCTGGCATAGGATGAAGCCCGGCATGTCAGCAGGTTGAATACCGGCAAAGCTATTGGTGAATGATCTGGCCACTGTCACCGCCGGATTAGCGAATGAGGTTGAGGACGTAAACCAGTACGCCGCCGTGATATAAAGCCCGACAGCGGCTGGCACGGCTTCCACCCGATACTTGACGCAAGCCAGAATAGTCGCCACTAACCCGAATGTTGCTATCAGCTCACCTGACCACTGACCCACCCCGTGTCTGGCTTTTTCTGATATCTGCCAGATTGGTAGATCAAACATCAGATGCGCGGCCATCATTCCGGTCAGCCCGCCACAGATTTGCATAATAACAAACCATCCGGCCAGACCGGGTTTGATTTCTCTTCTGATCAGGAAAACCAATGTTACCGCCGGATTAAAATGCGCGCCGGATACTGGCCCCAGCATGGTGATCAGCACATAGAGAATAGCACCGGTGGGAATAGTATTGCCAAGCAGGGCAATGGCAACATTACCACCAGCCAGATTTTCGGCCATGATGCCCGACCCGATAACGGTTGCCAGCAAAAAAAACGTCCCTAGCCATTCGGCAAAACATGGTCGTATCATGAAAAAACCTGATTTGAATTCTGTTAACGCATTTTGCCATAACATATTCACATTATGAACAAGCAATGCTAGCATATGATATGTTTATGTATAGGGTGTTATCTTTATTTGCAATTTTATCATGCCTGATATCTGGTGCGGCGATGGCATCTGCGTTGCCTGATTGTTCAAACACGTCGGGCCCGCCTTATGATAAATGCTTTCTTACTTTTACCTTTGGCCAGGATTCCGAATACGAAACGGATCAATATATCGGCGAAGTGCTGAATAACCGCTGGCATGGTCATGGCACCTATATTTATGGGTCAAAATCGGAATGGAGCGGCCACCGTTATATCGGCGCGCATCGTGATGGAAAACGTGACGGTCATGGCATCTATCAATTTTCTGATAATGATATGTTTATTGGCCGTTTCCGCAAAGGCAAGTTTGAGGGATTTGGCGTTTATCTGTTCACCAATGGCGATATGTATATTGGTGATTATGAAAATGATATCCGGTCGGGTATCGGTGCTTATATCTGGAAACAAGGCCGCATTGATATGGGTGAGTTCGCCGATAATGTTCTGAATGGTGACGCGATTGCCGTCATGACAGATGGCACCACCGAAGAAGGCGTGTGGCAGGATGATGCGCTGATATCTGAACGTAATACCGTTTATAGCCAGAATAATAGTGGCCGTTTGCCGGTATGTTTGCGTGATCCGGTTGACTATGGTGATGATTGTTTCGGCATGTCCGTTTACGATAACGGTGACAGATATGTTGGTGATTTCCGCAATGGCGCACATGATGGTTATGGCGTTTTTATTTTTAGCGAGTCCGGTGATGCGGCGGGTGATGTTTATGCAGGCATGCATAGCGACGGCATCTTCAAAGGGTTCGGTACTTATGTCTGGGCAGATGGCCGTATTGATATTGGCATGTTTGAAGATAACCAGCTTAACGGTTATGCGATTGCCACCTATCCAAATGCCAGCGTGGAATCCGGTCAATGGAAAGACGATGAGCGGGTGGAAAACGCCAGCTTTAGCACCTTACCATCCACGCAAACCGATCAATCCGATATAGGCGACACCCAACCCAAAAAACCAGCGCCAGACCCGGATGATGATTTGCAATTTGCCGCATCAGGCAGTGGCTTTGCCGTATCCGCTGATGGTCATCTGGCAACAAATTATCATGTCATAGAAGGATGCGAACAGGTCGTATTGCATGATAAAGGCCGGCATTATCCACTTATCGTGGTTACTTTTGATCCGAAAAATGATCTGGCCTTGCTAAAAGCGGATTTTTCGCCGGCGGCGGTATTTGCACTAAGTAATAAACGCCCGGAATTGTTGCAGGATATTTATGTCGCGGGCTATCCGTTTGGCTATGAGCTAAGTTCATCTGTCAAAGTGACCAAAGGCATCATCAGCTCGCTGACCGGTATTGGAAATGACTATTCCAATATTCAGATTGATGCCGCGCTTCAAAGCGGTAATAGCGGCGGCCCTATTCTGGATGATTATGGCAATCTGGTCGCGGTCGCGGTCGCCAAGCTGAATGTCGAATATCTGCTGGAACATTTTGGCGATATTCCGGAAAATACCAATTTCGGGGTTAAGGCAAACGTGCTGAGTGGATTGCTGGACAGCAACGGTATCCCGCGATTGCCGGCTAATGATCAGCCTATAAACAAATCGGTGCTGGCACAGCAAATATCAAACGGCACCTATTATCTGTCATGCTGGATGACACCAGCACAGATCGAAGCGCTGGTAGACGAATAAATATATTAATGATAGATAATAAATATCCGGATAATATCCTGATAAGCGCATTTTTTTGTTTTGAAAAATATAAATCTGGCTACACTGTTGCGAATGTAATTTATGCTTTTTAGTGGCCAGTGTAATGGACGTTTTCGATACGATAATCATAGGCGCAGGTTCGGCTGGATGTGTGCTGGCCGGGCAGTTGAGCGCAGATAAATCCCGCCGCATTCTGTTGCTTGAGGCGGGCGGCAAAGATACCTCACCATGGGTGCATATCCCCATTGGTTATGGCAAAACCTTTTTTCACCCTGATCTGAACTGGCAATATGAAACCGAGGCGGAACCAGCGCTGGATGGCCGCAAAGGATACTGGCCACGCGGTAAGGTGGTTGGCGGATCGGGTGCTATTAATGCCATGATCTATGCCCGCGGTCTGCCCCATGATTTTGATGACTGGCAGGATGCAGGCGCGGCAGGCTGGAACGCGGATACTGTCACCGCCGCCTATGATGCGATGGAAACCCATATCGCTGTTGACGGCACGGAAACCAGCCCCGAAACCGGCTCTAAATCCGGCTCTAAATCCGGCTCTAAAACAGGTATGGGGTCGATGACGGTTCAGGATGTATCTGATCAGACGCATCCGATAAACCGCTATTTTTTTGATGCCGCAAAAGAGCTGAATTATCCAAGCCAGAATGATTATAATCAGCCGCCATATGAAGGCGCGATTACCTATCGGATCAATACCAGAAATGGCCGCCGTAACGCATCGTCACGGGCGTTTCTGAAACCGGCTTTGCGGCGATCAAATCTGACCTTGCGGGTAAACGCACAAGTAGACCGCATCCATTTTGAAGAAAACCGCGCGGTTGCCGTGTCTTATATCTGGCGCGGCAAACGGCATATGGTCAGAGCAAAAACAGACATTATTCTGTCTGCCGGATCAATTGCCAGCCCTACTATTTTGCAACGATCAGGCATTGGTGATGGGCATCTGCTCAACCAGCATGGGATCACGCCGTTGGTGGATAACCCGAATGTTGGCGCGCATATGCAGGATCATCTGGGGATCAATTACTATTTTAAAGCTAATCAGCCGACATTGAATAATGTCCTTCACTCATGGCCGGGGCGGATCAAACTTGCCTTGCAATATGCGCTCACCCGTCGGGGGCCTATGGCGCTTTCGGTGAATCAATGCGGCGGATATTTTCGCAGCAATCCTGATATGATGCGGCCAGATCAGCAGATTTATTTTAATCCGGTGACTTATACTACCACGCCTGCTGGTACGCGGACGATCATAAATACTGATCCGTTTCCGGGGTTTATTATCGGATTTTCGCCTACCCGACCAACCAGCCGTGGCCAGATACAGATTGCCGATGCTGACCCCATCAGTAAGCCGCGGATTATGCCGAACTCACTTGCTACTAATCAGGATTGCCAGATGGTGGTCGATGGTGCCAAGCTATGTCGGGCTTTTGCAAATACAGACAGCATGAAGCGTCTGATTGATGCGCCATTTTACGCTGATGTGTCACAGATGAGCGATGATATGATGCTGGATGATTTCCGCAAGAGAAGCGGAACCGTATTCCACCCTGTCGGGACATGCCGGATGGGGGCAAATGCAAAAACCGCTGTTGTTGATCATACGATGCGCGTGTTCGGGGTTGATGGATTACGGGTAGTTGATGCATCGGTGTTTCCTAATATTACTTCTGCTAATACGAATGCCCCGACCATGATGCTGGCATGGCGGGTGGCACAGCAAATGATGGAGAACCGGTGATGACGAAAAACCTATATTCCGCATCAGGCGCAATGGCGGATTATTTTGATGGCGGAGCGGATGATAAGGATGTCCGGATCACCAGTATTGAAACCTTTACCACGCCATTAATCGGTTTTGTTCGGGTAACGGCAGAAAATGGCCTGACCGGATGGGGGCAGGTATCCACCTATAACAGTGATCTGTCTTGCGAAGTGTTGCACCGGCAAGTCGCGCCATGGATGCTGGGCAGAGGCATTGATGCGCTTGAAACAGTGATAGATTTAATCCCGATGCGCGAACATAAATACCCCGGCACATATCTATGTCGTGCCATGGCTGGTCTGGATACCGCTATCTGGGATTTGCGCGGCAAGATGGCGGGTAAACCGGTGGCGGCGTTGCTTGGTGGAAGCGCAGGTGATTTGCGCGCTTATGCGTCATCCATGCGGCGTGATATTACCCCCGAAGACGAAGCAGAGCGGCTAAAAGCATTATGTGATCAATTCGGATTTGATGCCTGCAAAATCCGTGTAGGTGCTGAATGTGGCAAAGATATTGATGAATGGCCGGGGCGGAGTGAGGCGATTATTCCCCATATGCGCGCCGCGATAGGAGATAAGATCGCACTGCTGGCCGATGCTAATTCCGGATTTTCGCCCGCCCGTGCCATCACCATTGGCCAGATGATGCAGGATGCCGGTTTTGAACATTTCGAAGAACCTTGCCCCTATTGGGAACTGGAACAGACCGCTGAAGTCACGCGCCATTTGCATATCGATGTTACCGGCGGCGAGCAGGATTATGATCTTAATCAGTGGAGGCGGATTATTGCCATGCCAGCCGTTGATATTATCCAGCCGGATATTTTGTATCTGGGCGGTATATGCCGGACGATGCAGGTGGTAGATATGGCAAAGCCCGCACAAATTCCGGTCACGCCGCATTGTGCAAATCTGTCGCTGGTGACATTATTTACCATGCATCTGATGCGTGCCTTGCCTTTCCCCGGAAAATATCTGGAATTGTCTATTGAGGGCGCGGATTATTACCCATGGCAATATGGGCTTTATACGCATGATCCCTATACAGTCAGGGATGGTAAGGTTACGGTTACTGATGCGCCGGGCTGGGGGGTGGATATCAACCCTGCTTGGCTGGCCAAATCACAATATAAAATCAGCACCCGCGATTAGCGGTGTTGCCGCCTTACCGCAGACAGCTTAGAAAGAAAAATATGTGTAATCCATCTCAACCATCTCAACCATTTCGCTTATCTGATTGTCAAATACCGGCACGGTTGCAAGCACTGGCCGAATGGTTAACGCCAGTGGTTGATGCGGCAGGCGCGGCCATTATGGACGTTAAGTCAGCCAGCATGAATAGCGGCATGATCGCAGATCAGAAATCGGATGGCAGTCCGGTAACGCTTGCCGATGCTAGGGCTGAGGCGATTATCCTGCCGGCACTGGCGCAAATAGCACCGGATATTCCAGTCATTTCCGAAGAAAACGCCATAAGTCATAACCGCACCCCGACCGAAGCCTATTTTCTGGTTGATCCGCTTGATGGCACGAAAGAGTTTATCAAGCCTGATGATAAAGGTGCCTTTACTGTCAATATCGGATTAATCTATCAAGCCTTGCCTGTCATGGGGTTGGTACTGGCACCGGCCAGACAGCAGCTTTATGCCGGCGTGGTGGGCGCAGGTGCAGGCGCAGGGGCAGGAGCAGGGGCAGGCGCAACATTGCGAACCGCATCAGATGTTTCA
>JABIWM010000058.1 GCA_018701255.1 Alphaproteobacteria bacterium
ATTAGATAACCAAATCCCCGAAAAAGAGTTATGATAATCTCATGTCAATAATAAGCGCTCATAACAAACACGACCTGACAAAAAAACAATCTCAGGTGATTGAAACGCTGGCTAAAGCCAGCCGTCCTCTAGGCGCATATACCATCCTTGATGAATTGCGAGATGATGGGTTTAAAGCACCGCTTCAGGTGTATCGGACACTTGATCAGCTGATCTCGCTTGGCTTTGTTCATCGACTAGAAAGCCTTAATGCGTATATCGTATGCCAGTTGGAAACATGTAGTTCGTCCGATAATCTTAATACATCATTTATGATTTGTGAACTATGTGGACTGGCACAGGAATTGCCGCATACCCATGTTGAGGTTGCTGTTCAAATACTGCTGGATAAATTGAACTTTACCCCATCAAAGTCTACTATTGAGATACGCGGGCTGTGTAACGCATGTCAATCTTGATACCAGACAAATGTTACCTCACATTTTAATTAAACTATCGCTTGCACTTAAATTGTTTCTGACATCCAGCACTTGGGTCCTCAGCACTTAATGTTACTTTTCTGCCGGATTGCGACCGGTAGATACACATGGTCACACCATCATCGTTAACTTCAACTTTTTTGAGCCGACATTTTTCCAGCACATTGCGGGGGTTTTCAGTTGAGCCTTTGGATGTATATGTTTTGGCCGCCGCCAAAACATCTGTACTAATAGTCATTCCTGCTAATGCTCCACCCATTGTAAGTACAAGAGTAAACATCATGATTCGAGAGTATTGAAAGCGTTTTTTAGACATCAGGTCTAGCATCTTTACTATCATCTTCTGATCCAGGCAAATATGCCTTACCCTGAATAGCCCTTGCCCCCAATACTTTGACCAGGTCAGGGTTATCACCTAGGACCTTTTTGAGCATTTCTTCAACTTTTGCTTCGGCATCTTCGGGTTTATCGACCTCCATATCGGCCATCCCGTCAATGATCCAGTGAACTTTGACTTGCATGTGTGCTCCTTTTATCGTGTGTTTATGCTACTTGCCAAACGACAAGCCATAGTAGGTTGTTCTGGCTTCTTCCTGTAAGGCTATCATGGTTTCAGGCTCCAAATAGCTGGCTGCCTCATCCCTGGCTTCCAGACTTCCTTCAACTCCTACCGCTGATGCAATTGAATACCATAAATATGCCTGTTCATAATCTGGATCATAGAGAATCTCGCTAAAATATCGCGCATATTGCGTGATGGCACGTTTATCACCTTTATCAATTCTTTCCTTTAATCGCAAAGCAATAGCAATACGGACATCCTCTATAGTGTCATCAGGTAGCAGATCAATAATCTCATCAGCAAGCATTGGTGCTTTTTCAATCCCCCCCAGATGGGCTAGCCAGGCCCATTTGAGCGCCTCAGGATAATGTTGCGGAGTGCCACGTCCTGATTTTAGTAATAAGGCCAGATTAAACTGGGCATCATGTTGGGCCGCATTGGCCTGCATTTCAAATAATTGAAAAGCGTGAGAATAATTACCTGATTTAGCAGCTTCCACGGCTTCCATAAATGTCTCATCACTGATTGCGATATGATCAACGTGGTTTTCGGCATTAGCTGGACTAATGATCAGACCATTGCCCAGTACACATGCTGATACCGCCATTATTATCAGATATCTGCGCATAATTTACCGCCCTGCCATCATAACAAGCTGTAAATAGAAAATCCGAGTACGGAATTTAGAATGTTGCTTTTTTTCATAAACGACAATCCGTGGACGATTGCTATCCGGCTTTTGGAACTCAATAATCATGCTATCCGGCATTTCCACTCCATGCGCCGCTAATGTCGCTTGCGGATCACGGGAAAAGTTTTCATGAAACGGTGCGTCAATCCATGTTCTGGCCAATGCTCTCCCCAGGATATCTGGCAATCGATTACGCACATCTTCTTTATCGGTAAGCTTAATAGAATCCTTTACCAAATCAAAGGGGTGACCATTGTCAGACCGCACGACAGCTGGTGGAAGTGCAGGCCGGACTGGCACAAGGGCATTTGGCGGATTGCTCATAAGTGTAGATCCAAAATATTGTCGTGTTACTAATTATGCAATCATAATGCCACAAAAGGCCAGAATTTCAACACCCTATTGAACAAGCAGATTTTAATATAAAAATTCACTATGGCATGGAATTTGAATATCTTTTTATAATTATTTCTTAAAATGAGGCGAATGTCACATGTTATCAATCATTTCTTCCGGCCTATTGTCTGCTAATAAAGAAATTAGTACTATTTCAAATAATATTTCTAATGCTAACAGCACAGGTTATAAAAGAAGCACAATGGAGTTTCAGGATATTTATGCGAAAACCTCTGACCAGATAGATAATGCGATAACTGGAATGGGCGCAAGAAACTCTGGAATGCGTGTCATTCATAGCCAAGGCTCATTAGAAACAACAGGTATGACACTTGATCTTGGAATTTCTGGCTACGGCATGTTTGTAGGAACAGACCCCGTAGACGGTGGCAGAAGTTACACCCGTGATGGATCATTTAGCTTAAACGAGGCTGGACAAATGATCACAAATACAGGCAATATTTTAATGTCTACAACAGGTGAGCCAATTACTATTCCCTTCCGAGTAATGAATAATGATACATCGGGACAATATTTAGATGTTAACTCAATCTTAATCAATGCGAGAGGCGAAGTATCAGCAGATTATGGCACTAATGTTAAATTACAATTAGGTCAAATAGGGCTCGCTCGGTTCCGGAATGTTAATGGGTTAACACAGCGTGGCTTAAATGAGTTTGAAGCTAGCAATCTATCTGGCTTACCTACTTTTGGAGCTCCAGTTGATGGTGTATTTGGTCAAATCGTTCAAGGCTCAATTGAGGCATCTAACACAGATGTCAGTAATGAAATGGTGATGATGATGCGCGCACAGCAAGCATTTGGAGCGTCATCACGACTGGTTCAGGCCGAAGCAGATATTGTCAGCACATTCACCAAAGGCTAATAATCCATTAATCATTTAGCATGACGCATATATTTGCCATTAACGGATGGGGATAGTCACAGTGATATCGGTGATATCAAGCGTCATTTCCTTATCAATGCTCAGATCACCGTCAACACTTACCGCCAAAGCTTCGTTGATATCCACTTTGAGAACTGCCGGACGTGGTGATGCCTGTCTGATATGCCGGATTAACCGGTCAAATGCCACACGCGGCAAGACAGCATTAATATCCATATGACGCTTATTAAGCTTAATATTTACCTGCCCAATGGTTGAAACTGCTAATGGACAATTCGTGATAGCATCATCAGGCACTGGTACGATGGTAACAATGCTCTGGCCTCTGGCAATATTGATCAGATTACATGTAGCGAAAAATGTTTCCGCCATACTTGCGTGACTTAACCGCATCTCAGCTGTCTGGATAGCCATACTGATTTCATGGGTTTGCTGCCAGTCTATCATCCAACCATAAATCCATGTTCGGGATTGGCAATATATGCTCTTAGATGTTTGACCGCGGACGATTTAATCTGTGAAACGCGGCCGGTGGTAACATCCAGCACTTCAGCGATTTCATATACGTTCAGCTCTTCGACATAATATAGCTGAATAACCAGCGCTTCACGTTCGGGCAATGTCCGTAACGCGTCTTTTAGTGATGATTTCAATTCCATATCATTCATTACGTCTTCGGGATTATTTTCATCGGAAACAAACCAGATCGAATATTCATCATAAACACTGTCCAGAGACTGGTGATTATTTGCTTCAAATGCCTGATACCAATCCAGCATTTCATATTCTTCAACATTCAGATGCTTAGACAGCTCATGTGTTTCGGGATTCCGGCCAAGCTTTGAGCGTAGTTCCTGTTCTGCTATGCGGACTTCTTGCTGTCGTTTGATTGTTGTTCTGCAGAGATTTGAATTCTTCCGCAAAAAATCAACAATCTCACCCTTAATCCGCAGCCCTGCGTAACTGGAAAAATTAACACCTTCTTTTGGCGTATAGTTTTGTGCTGCCAGCACCAGCCCATAATATCCAATCTGGATTAAATCCTCTATTTCAACAGACAGATGAACGCGCCCATGCATATGCCAGGCGATCTTTTTAACCAGATCAAGGTGATTGTTGATCAGCTCTTCAATATCCACTTTCTGTTCAGGATAATGCGCTTTCATTTCATCCTCCGCCTGACATTCCTTTTTGGAAAAACCGAATCCCGTTTGTCTGGTTTACTGGCGCATCAAGCACCTGTTTGGCAACAGACTGAAACGCCATCACTTCTGGTAAATCTGATTTTTGTATGGTGATAGGCTTGCGGCTGACCACCGCCTTGCGAATACGCTGTGACATGGGAATATGTCCACTAAATCGTAACCGAACATCCAGAAACTGCATGGCTATTTCGTTGAACCGGTCAAAATGGCGCTTCGCCTCTGTGGCGCTATTCGCCATATTTACCACAATAGTAAAATTAACCATTTCCATTTCCAGATGACAGGCTTTGATAAAGGAATAAGCATCTAGAAAACTGGTTGGCTCACCCACCAGCACAACAACCGCGCTATCCGCCGCTGAAACAAAAGACACCGAATTATCTGATGCACCAGCTGGAACATCAATCAACAGGACATCAATCTGGTCTTCGATTTCATCCATTAATCTGATGGTCTGAAACCGTTTAGATTGATCCAGATTCAACATATCCAGCAATCCACTACCGCCAGAATATATGTTAACGCCATTCGGCCCCTTACAACCAATCTCGGATATGGTTTTTTCACCTGATATGACTTCGCTAATATAAAATTCGGGATTAACACCCATCAGAATATGCGTATTGGCCATGCCGAAATCGGCATCAAGGATAGCAACCCTTTTACCCAGGCTCTGATATACCATCGCCAGATTGACAGTCACATTGGATTTGCCAACGCCACCCTTGCCGCTACATATTGCGATAGATCTTGCCATTATTAATTCCTAATTAATATATATCTTTATTACTATATGCAATTTTCAATCCAGGCAAATCCCAGAAATGTTTTTTATGTCATTGAGCATGGATTAGACATTGTCCGGCGCTGACTTAAACATAGCAATTACAACAATTTCTGTTTCTTCATCATCTGCCATGTTACCCGTCATGACAAGCTGTGTCGTCACCGCCACGGATAAGCTTGGTTTCAGATTAGGCTGATCCAGCATCACATCTCTTTCTACCAGCACCGCACCGGATTTATCTTTCACCTGGAAACGGATCAGCGGGGCTTCAATCATGGATTTATTATGATTTGTAACCATCCCCTTAATCCGGATGGTATCACCCATGCGGGTAGCATCCAGCGCGCTGATTTCTATCTGATCTGTTGTTGCCGCCGGCATTATACCGATTGTCTGCATCAAACTCGAAAGAAATGGCGTTAATCCTGCCAGCTGATCACGCATGGCAAATGTTCCGGCAGACAGGCTGAGCGCCGCCACCAGAACAAGCATGGTGAACCGGTGCCGGGCGCGACTAACCATATTCCCCTTCATGGTATGGACAGTCTGGCGCAGTCCGTCAAGATCATGCGTCAGCGCATGCATTTTCTCTTTAGTATCCTCGCCTTGTTCCAGCACCTTTTCGCCTTGTTCCAGCGCTTTTTCATAGAATACCTTGGCGGTTTCCACAGATGCCTTAATATCACTTCGCTGGCTTTCCACTTCCTTTGCCAGGTGTTCATTTTCCCATTTTAACCGTTTCACACGGATATTAATTTGCGCTTCGTCTTCGACCGGATCATCTGTTAAAACACCTTTTCTGGCATCTTTTCCAGAATCTTCTTCCAGCGCTTTCATAAACGCATCTGACGTTGCCTTATCCATGCTTGGACGGCCGGTCATCGGGTTAGAATATCGACGTGTTGAGTGTAACTCTTCCTCCATGACTTTGGTAAAGACATCGCTGATTTTATCTTTCTTTTTTGGCGCATAGCCCAAATCATTTGTTGCGCTAATCTCGACCTTACCATCCCGTGTCTTGGTGTCCAGTATCAGGGCATCATCACCAAGCTGGGATAGAATTTGATCCATGGCTGTCGCGCTGTCGACTGCAGAAACGGTTATAGTTGGCATATTCTTTCTCCTCATTTCCCTCAGGGTTTATATGGTTTAGCTATCCGCTTCCCCGGTAATTGTGGCCACAAGTTCGATCTTGCGGTTATCTGGTATTTCGGTAAATCCAATGATAATCATGTCATCGATATGCTGGCGGACGAGTCCAGATAGTGACCGCCGGATCACTGGCGATACCACCAGCAACGCCTGCTTACCCTTTGACGACATGTCATCATTGATCTGGTTAAGTCGGGTTAATAATTTCTGTGATAATTCATTATCAAGAATTAAACCTTCTTCGCCGCTTTGTTTTTGCATCGTGATCAGCATATTTTCCAGATCAGATGCCAGAGTAACTACCGGCAATGGACTGTTAAGCGGGGCAACCTGTTGTATCAACATGCCTGCCAGCACTGGCCGCAATGCTTCTGCCATATCAGCCGTGCTTAGATTCCGTGCCGCCAGATTAGCAACATTTTCCAAGATGCGGCGCATATCGCCAATTGGCACACGCTCATCCAGCAAGTTGCGTAATACGGCTGTCAGATTATGTAGCGGGATTAATTTAGGGACAACCGATTGCACCAGACTAGGCGCGGAATTTGCCAGATTATCCAGCAATTCCTGCACATCATCCTGACCAATCAGCTGACCGGCATATTTATAAACCAGATGGCTTAGATGGGTTGCCAGAACTGATTCCGGCGCGACGACAACATAGCCTTTTGTTTCTGCTTCGCGTGTCTGATTGGTGTTGATCCAGATCGCATCCATGCCAAATGTCGGGTCCTTTACTTGAATACCATCAATTTTCAGATTGGCATCTTCGCCCGGAATAGCCAGTTTCCGATCCGGATAAACCTTATCTTCGCCAACAATTGTATGCCCAACCTTGACCAGATATGTGTTCGGCTCAAGGGTCATATCGTCTCTGATACGGACAGACGGCACCACGAATCCCAGCGCTTTGGAAACTTGCCGGCGGATACCAGTAACACGGGTGCTTAACACACCGCCATCATTGCCGCTGACCATATCAACCAGCCCATATCCGAGCATGATGGATATCGCCGAATTATCCGCAATGTCAGAAAGCGATACATCTTCGGGGTTCGCTTCCGGGCTTTCCAGTACATTATTTTCCAGACTTTTCTGCTCAGCTAACTGTTCTTCTTTGAAATACGAATTGGCGGCCAGCAGTGCTGCAATTGCTGCGCCTACTAAAAATAACAGATTAGGCATAGCCGGAATAAGCCCGATTAAACCAAGAACGGCGGCAACCGGTATCCATGCACGTGACAGATTAATCTGTGATCCGATATGTTCGGCCATATCCTGTGTTGATGACACACGGGTGACAATAATCGCGGTTGAAATCGCCAATAAAAGCGACGGGATTTGCGCTACCAGACCATCACCGATAGACAGCAGAATATAATTCTCAGCGGCAACAGATATCGGCAGATCATGTTGAGTGATCCCGATAATCAAACCACCAATAATATTGATCAGCAGAATAAATATAGCGGCAATGGCATCGCCTTTTACAAATTTGGACGCACCGTCCATCGCCCCGTAAAAATCAGACTCGCTAGAAATATCTTCGCGTCTGATCTTGGCTTCTTCGTTTGTCAGAACACCCGCATTCA
Organism: Alphaproteobacteria bacterium; assembly: GCA_018701255.1. Classification (GTDB taxonomy): domain Bacteria; phylum Pseudomonadota; class Alphaproteobacteria; order Puniceispirillales; family UBA1172; genus UBA12202. The sequence continues at coordinate 7,772 of JABIWM010000058.1, forward strand.
GATCAGCATCAATTGCCATCTGTTTGCCGGGCATCGCATCCAGTGTAAATCTGGCTGATACTTCTGATACCCTGCCCGCACCACGCGTAATAACGACCAGATTAATAATGATCAGAATAATAAAGACAAAAATACCAACCGCATAATTACCGGCGATAACAAACTCGCCAAACGATTCAATAACCTCACCTGCGGCCGCTCCACCCTCATGGCCTTCGGTCAGAACAATTCGCGTTGACGCCACATTCAACCCAAGTCGCAAAACAGTCGCAATCAGTAATAGACTTGGGAAACTGGAAAAATCTAGCGGCCGGTAAGTATGCATCGCAACCATAAGGATCAACAGCGACACCAAAATATTTGTAACAAAAAAGATATCCAGCAAAATGGATGGCAAAGGCACAACCATCATAGCCACAAGAATAAGGATACCAATTGGCATCACACTGCTACGGAAGACAGATCGTAAAATGTCTAAATTAAACCGTTGTAATACAGCATCCATTGTTATTGTCCTCTGCTCTGGGTCAGCCGAAAGGCGTGTAACGTCAATAAACCGCTGTCAGAAAACTGACATGAGCTAATGATATGATTAGCCGTATCATCCATTAACTTATTGTAATATAATGATTTCATTGTTTTCATAACGGTCAACTTCTGCACATGGCATTTGAACTTCTCATGGATACAGGCAAAAGCCGTGCCATCTCGGTTTTTTATGAGAGATTTTGCCATTGCCGTTGCTCTGGCATAGAACATGCAAGACGCGACCAGACACTTTTCTCACGGATGGAGAACCAAATGACCCGTATGACATTAAAACCTCTGGCTTTTTTGCCACTTATCGCAACACTGACCGCTTGTCAGGTACCTGTTGTTCTGCAAGGCGATCAGGCCTTTTCATCAGCAACATCGTCCAGCAGTGGTAGTAATAGCGCAACTGATCTGGAAATGAGCCAGACCGAATCCCTTGCCGCAGTCAAAGATGTTCTTGATGCCAAGGCAGATCAAATTCCGACATTAAGCGCGGTTGGATATGCGGTTATTTCATCACAACCCGGACGCAGTGATGCCCAGAAACGATTGATGGCCATTCGCGCCGCGCGTATGGCCGCCATGCGTGATCTGGCCGAACAGATTCACGGTCTGCAAGTAGACAGTACAACGACCGTCATTGATCTGATGGTTCAAAATGATACTTTCCGCGGTATTGTTACCGGCACAATCAGAGGCGCACGGACGGTTCGTATTAACCCAACCGGTTCCGATACTTATGAAATCGTGCTGGAAATTGACCGTGACATGATTGCCTATCTGATGGATAGCGCCAGACATGTCGGCTAATGGGAACAGATGATATCTCAAATCAGGATATAGGATTTCATGATGTATGTATCGGCACAAACGACATTAGCACCAGCACAGACAGCATCAGACCGGACATTTACTATTAGCCGGCTGAGCTTTGTTCTTGTTGCCCTATTTGTATTTTTACTGCCGGGGCGACCATTAGCTGATTTGCGTTACACCGAAGCCACTGGCCGTGCTGTTATCGTCCATGAAGATGCTAAATCCGAAGCACGCATGCTGGCACTGGAAGACGCGTTATATCTGGCGGCGTTACAGGGCGGCGCACGCATTGACGGATTTTCCGCTGTAAGCGCTGATACTAGCCTGAGCGATCATTTCGTCATAAGACCGGCCAGCATGATTATGGATTATGCCATTATCAATGAAATCGAGGATGATACCCATTATTCCGTCACCATCCGGGCGGTTATCGGGAAAAAGCCGGAAAACCAGTGCCAGCGTTCCAGTGTCAATGCAACCATCTATAAGCCTATTATCAAGATCAGCCCCAAAGTGCCATCATGGGCGGCGGCGCATGCGCATTTGATGGTAAAGCAGATTATTGCCGAGGTTGATGCCCTACCCCAGCTGGATATGACCAATGCCAGCAATCGCAAATTTTCCGCACAAAATCTGTCAAATACCAATGATGATTTTGATTACATGGCGCTGACTAGCGGCAAAACACATGTTCATAATGGTGATTTTGCCATTGTCCCTGAAATTCATATTGATCATGCGCGTGATGCTTATGGGATTATCCGGATGGATCATCTGACCGTGACCTTCATCATGAACGGCTTTCATGGTAAATCATACGCTCCTGCGTTTAGTGAAAACGTCGTGGCGGAAATTCCTATCGGCACAAAAACCCCGTTCAGAGCATTAAATCATCTGACAAAGTCTTCGCGAGATGAACTAACGCATGCGTTATCACAGCCTGTTGAACATTTTGTACAGGCTACAACACGAACCATGCTTTGCCAGCCGCTGATTGCGACATTGGCAAAACAGGGGGATAATCTGATGGTGCCTTTTGGTCGCGAGCAAGGGTTGAACGAAAACTCACTTGCCGTCACCAATGGCGGCGATACAGGCTGGACAGTGCTTAAAATTACTGCCCTGAATGATCGCAGCGCTACCCTAACCCCGCTTGATACATCGCATCAGATTAGCATACTGGAAGGCAAATCTGTTGAATTCATGGAGCTTACACAATGATGAAAATCAAAACTCTCATTATGGCCGCCGCTGTTTTTGGGTTGCCAGCATTAGCACCAATACAAGCACTGGCCAATTCCCAGCCTTTTGTTGTGCTGGAATATCAAAGCTATGGCAAAAACGGTTTCATGCCTGATAATCCTTTTGTTATTGATGAGGATTATTCCGCCAGCCATACGGTTCAACCGGGGGAAACGCTAAGCCATGTGATGGAAAAGCATTATGTTGGTAGCGGATTAAATATGCAGTTTATTGAAATGGCGATTGTCATGAAAAATAAACATGCTTTTGTTCGCGGCAATCCAAATTTTCTTTATGCCGATAAAACTCTGCATCTGCCTTCGCTGAATGAAATTAAGGCCATGATCATGGGTCAGAATAAAGAACAGAACAACGATAACCATACCATTAGCAATGATATCTATTTTTTCGGCGGTTAACCGCGCCACAATCCTTACTGCCTTATCTGCCGCGTGTCTGCTGGCCAGCACCTCTAGTCATGCCAGCCAGATGATGACAGGGGTTGAGCTGTTGGATCAAATCAATACCACGCTGGAAAAACAATCGATAAACGGCGAACCGCTAGTTAATCCCGAACAGAATTTTATCGCATGTGAAGAACATCTGAACATTGCGCCACTATTTCAAAGCTGGAAAACATTAAAACTGACTTGCCCTTCGAATGATCAATGGCGTCTGCTTGTTCGTGTGAAAATGATATCTGCTGATAAGATATCATCTTCGGGTTCATCTTCGCAAGACGCGATACCGGTTCCAAAACCAAAACCCGCATCACATAAACCGCAACAGACACATCACCATCTGCAGGCTGTTGCCTTAAGCCGGAGCTTGGCCAAGGGTGAGGTGATCATCGCGTCTGATGTGATTATGATACCAATTACCAAACAACAGAATACCGGTATTTTCATTGACCCAGATGATCTGATCGGGCGGCGGGTAAAAACGGCTATCCATACCAATAAACCTGTTTACTCACATCAGCTGGAACCATTTTACATGGTCGAACAAAAAAAGCCGGTCACTATTGCTTTTTCCCATCAGGGAATTTATGTTGAGGTTGCTGGTGTATCGTTGGAAAACGGCCAGTTTGGTGAGATTATTAAGGTTGAAAACCTGTCTAGCGGCAAAACTGTTTTTGGAAAAGTTATCGCTAATAGAAAAATTTCACCAATTCACTAAAATATATGTCACCTGTGTCGTTTAATGATCTGAGGAGGCTAGACCAATGGTAGAGTCCATTAAAAACATGATGAACAGGGTTGATATTCAGC
>JABIWM010000059.1 GCA_018701255.1 Alphaproteobacteria bacterium
CAAGAATATCTGGCGCAAAGCCAAGCGGCTAAAGCCTGACCCGTGGCAGGTGACGATTGATGGCATGATCGAAGAAACAATCAAGATAGACGCATCTGATCTGATTGCCCAGCTTGGTGATCAGGAAGAACGGCTTTACCGGCATCGCTGTGTTGAGGCATGGGCAATGGCTGTTCCGTGGACAGGGGTTCCGCTTGAAAAACTGGTAAAATTTGCCAAGCCTGCCGCCGGTGCAAAATATCTCCGGTTTGAGACATTTCTTGATCCGGATATTGCCCCCGGTCAACGCCAGCGCTGGTATCCGTGGCCATATGTCGAAGGCATTACCATGGCCGAAGCCAGAAATGAACTGCCGATGCTGGTTACCGGCATTTATGGCAAAGCCCTGCCTAATCAGAATGGCGCGCCATTGCGGTTGGTTCTGCCCTGGAAATACGGATTTAAATCCATCAAATCCATATCACGCATCACCTTTACCGATGAACGCCCGATGAGCTTCTGGGAAGGATTGCAGGCGAAGGAATATGGATTCTGGGCTAATGTTAATCCGGCCTTTGATCATCCGCGCTGGAGCCAGAAAACCGAACGCTTGCTGGGAAGTGGTGACCGGGTTCCGACTCTGCTATATAATGGCTATGCCGAACAGGTCGCTGATCTTTATGCGGATATGCCGCAAGAGCGAAATCTGTTTTTCTAGGCGATATGGTTCCGGGCTAATTAAGCGATAGTTTTTCAGACAGAATGGCGGCAATTCTTGTGGTTTCGTCCAGTCTTTTATCGTTGTGTAGAAAGAAATGATAAAATGATAACTGGTTAAGCGATTCCGTGTAATTGCCTTCATGCAGGATTTTATGGAATAGCGCCACTCGACCGGATTCCGGTTTTAATTCTGCAACATATACCGGCTTGCCCATACATGCCGCTTCAGACGTCATATTGACACTATCGGCAGTCACGATAATCGCATCGGCTGTGGTGAGTATCCACGGATACGGGTTTGGTGTTGTGCCATCCCACCACCAGTGCTTAGTGTCTGATAATACCGGTGCCATCGCTTGCATGACTGTATCAAGGCTACGGCGTGATGGGATAAGAATAAGCGATGAGGATGTCATGGCCGCCACATCAGCTAGCGTCTGGCCAAAATGGGCATAATCCTGATCATGCACCTGATAGCGGCGATTAGAACCGCCAATCAGCACAACGATTTTCTTGCCGTCCATTTCGGTCACCGCCGCAGGTAATGGCGGTCTGTCGCGCATTAGCGTCACCATCCGGTTCAATGATCCCAGCGATACCAGAACGTTTTCACCGCGCAGGGGATCATGTGAGGGAACAACAAGCCAGTCAAACCATGCGGCTGGCATGCGCGGGTCCTGAATATGAACCGTTTTGATTTTACCCCCACCATAACGCCGCATCAGCATGGATAAAGGCGCGTGACGGCGGCCAGTGGTAATGACAATATCAGGCATGCCATAATCCGTGATAGCGGTTTTTATCGGGGATGGCATCGGGCAAGCACCCATTCGCGCCAGACGGGGGAAAGCCCGCAATAATTTACCCGGTTTAATATGGATTAAACGGACATCGTCAGATAGGCTTTCGGCAAGCCCAAGCGATTGCACTTCCATGCCCTTGGTGCCATCGCTAATAACCCAAATAGACGGTGATGATGTTGCTGTTGTCATAACGGAAACCTTATTGTCAGCATGTCTCATGGATACAATATAGAAATAATATTACAAAATTGAGTAATATTATTGCTCTTTTTAAGAGATTGGAATAGGTATTATATATCAAAAGCGCTGTTTAAGCTGGTTTTTGGCTACATAGGAAGAATATATGTCCAATCGTGGAAAATTAGATGATGTTGACCGCCGAATTCTGCGTGATTTGCAGGAAGACGGCCGCATGACCAATGTCGAATTAGCGAAACGAATTGGCATTTCCGCACCGCCATGTTTGCGGCGGGTTCGTGCGCTCGAAGAAAGTAATGTGATCCGTGGATATCATGCTGATATCAATCCAGATTCCATGGGTTATTCGGTGACGGTTTTTGCTTTTGTCGGGTTATCCAGTCAGGCTGAACACGATTTAAAAGAGTTTGAGCGCACTGTTGGCGAATGGCCAGAGGTGCGCGAATGTCATATGCTAGTTGGTGAAACCGATTTTCTATTGAAAATTATGGCGCAAGACTGGGATGGCTTTCAGATATTCCTGACTTCCAAGTTAACTCCGGCGGCGAATGTCAGTCATGTCAAAACCGCGCTGGTTATCCGTTCCGGTAAAGAAGGCATTGGTGTTCCTATCGAATAACACGGCCGGTGAATAATGCTGTCAGGTGAATAGCGCGGTATCTAGGCGTTTAAGAGTTTAACGCCAATTACTTCAAACATTTTTGTTCCGCGTGGTGTCCGGACTTCTACGCTGTCGCTCACGCGCTTACCTATCAGCGCTTTGGCAATAGGTGAGGACGTTGATATCAACCCTTTGGATAGATCAGCTTCATAAGGGCCAACAATAGAAAACTCAGATTCTTCGTCTGTGTCTTCGTCGGCAACAGTAACAATAGTGCCAAACGTAATCGTCTCACCAGTGAGTTGTGATGTATTGATAACTTCTGCCCGGCTAACCACGTCTTCTAGTTCGATGACACGCCCCTCAATAAATGACTGGCGTTCACGGGCGGCGTGATATTCGGCATTTTCTGATAAATCACCATGTTCTCTTGCCGTAGCAATAGCTTTGATGACCGCAGGCCGTTCCTCGGTTTTTAATTTCATCAATTCTGTCTTGATCTTTTCAAGTCCAGAAGCAGTAAATGGAACTTTTTCCATAGCAATATCCTTGTCTTTATTTAAATCTAGCAAGGACTTATGCCATTTTGCCAGAAAAAAATTAATTATTATTTAGATAGGATTGAATTGACCGAACGGCAAGAGTGTCTTTTTTAATTGTTTGGATCGCGGTAACGGCGGCTTTTGCTTCTGGTATGGTGGTGTAATAGGGAATATTATTCGTCAGAGCAGTCTGGCGCAACGAAAAGCTATCCTTTATTGATGCTTCTCCTTGTGCCGTGTTGAATACCAGATCAATTTTGCCGTCCAGCATAAAATCAACGGCATGTGGCCGACCCTGCATCACTTTATTAACTGATTGTGCCGGAACACCAGCATCTGATATGGCTTTAGCCGTGCCGGATGTGGCAATAATGGTAAACCCTAATCCATGCAACGCGCGGCAAATATCAATGATCGGTGGCTTATCGTCGTCTTTAACCGATATAAATACCGCGCCCTCGGTTGGTAAAAATACGCTAGCCCCAAGCTGGCTTTTGGTGAAAGCATGGGCAAAATCAGGCCCAATTCCCATCACTTCGCCGGTTGATTTCATTTCAGGCCCCAGAAAAACATCAACGCCGGGGAACCGCTGAAAAGGAAATACCGCTTCTTTGACCGCGACATGCTGCATGGGTTTCTGTTTCAGATCAAAATCAGCAATTTTTTCACCGGCCATGATGCGTGCCGCTAATTTTGCCATGGCAACGCCGGTTGCTTTGGCAACAAAAGGAACCGTCCGGCTAGCCCTTGGGTTCACCTCAAGCAGATAAACAACATCATCCTTTATCGCAAACTGGATATTCATCAACCCGACAACGCCTAACGCCATGGCCAGATCAATGGTCTGGCGTTTTATTTCAGCCAGCAATTCATCCGACAGCGTTTGTGGCGGTAATGAACACGCGCTATCGCCGGAATGAATTCCGGCTTCTTCGATATGTTCCATGATGCCGCCGATATATACGTCAATGCCATCACAAAGCGCATCAACGTCAATTTCGGTCGCCTGATTGAGAAAGCCGTCAATCAAAACCGGATTATTACCGGAAACAACAACCGCTTTATCCATGTAATGTTTGAGCTGATCCAGATTATGCACGACTTCCATCGCGCGCCCACCAAGCACATAAGATGGCCGGATCACCACAGGGAAGCCAATCCGTTCAACAATCGCGCAGGCATCATCAAGTGATGTTGCAATGCCATTAGCGGGCTGATGCATGTTCAAATCCCTTATCAGATGCTGAAACCGTTCTCTGTCTTCGGCCAGATCAATAGCATTCGGGCTGGTGCCAAGAATGGGGATATTTTCGGCTTCTAATGCGGCGGCAATTTTAAGCGGGGTTTGTCCGCCCAATTGAACAACAACGCCTTTTAGAACGCCATTCTGTTGCTCATTCTTAAGAATAGCCAGCACGTCTTCGGCGGTTAATGGCTCAAAATACAGACGATCAGATGTATCATAATCCGTGGATACCGTTTCCGGATTACAATTGATCATAATGGTTTCATAACCCTGTTCACGCAACGCATAGGCCGCATGCACACAGCAATAATCAAACTCAATACCCTGACCAATACGGTTAGGGCCGCCGCCAAGAATGACGATTTTTTCCCGATCAGATGGCCGGGATTCGCATTGGCGGCCGGATGTGGCTTCATATGTAGAATACATATAAGCGGTATCAGACGAAAACTCCGCCGCGCAAGTGTCAATCCGCTTGAACACAGGGCGAACCCCCATGGCTTCGCGGGTTTTACGGATATCACTTTCGGGTTGGCCGGTAAGCGTTGCCAGTTTGCTGTCACTAAATCCCATCGCTTTCAATGTCAGCATATCGCCAGCTTGTTCAGGCAGGCCATTGGCGGCAACGGATTTTTCGGCATTAATAATGGCTTCGATTTCCCGCAGGAACCACATATCCCAGCTGGTCGCCTCAGCAATCAAATCAATACTGATGCCGTGATGAAACGCGGTTGCAATGCGCATCAGCCGTTCGGGAATACGTTCACCCAGCCAGCCTCTGATCACATCATCGGACAGATTGCCGCTAGTTGTGGTCGGCATGTCGGTGGTGCCAAGCCCATCAAGACCAATTTCAAGCGACCGTAGCGCTTTTTGAAATGACTCACGGAAGCTCCGGCCGATTGCCATGGTTTCACCAACCGATTTCATGGACGTGCTGAGATGGTTATCGGCACCGGGGAATTTCTCAAACGTGAAACGCGGAATCTTGGTGACAATATAATCAATGGTTGGCTCAAAACTGGCCGGTGTCACACCGGTGATATCGTTATCCAGCTCATCCAGCGTGTATCCGATAGCCAGTTTCGCGGCAATTCTGGCGATAGGGAAACCGGTGGCTTTAGATGCAAGCGCGGATGACCGGCTCACCCTTGGGTTCATTTCAATAACCAGCTGGCGTCCGGTATTCGGGCAGACCGCAAATTGAACATTCGAGCCGCCGGTATCAACGCCAATTTCACGCAGGACGGCTAGCGAGGCATCCCGCATATCCTGATATTCTTTATCAGTCAGAGTAAGGGCAGGGGCAACAGTGATGCTATCACCGGTATGCACGCCCATCGGGTCTATATTTTCAATTGAGCAGATAATGATGGCGTTGTCCGCTTTATCGCGCACGACTTCCATTTCAAACTCTTTCCAGCCAAGCACGGATTCTTCGATTAAAACGGCACCAACAGGGGATTTTTTTAACCCGTTTTTAACAATATTTTCGAACTCAATCCGGTTATAAGCAATGCCGCCACCCTCGCCGCCAAGCGTAAAAGATGGCCGGATAATCGCTGGCAGACCAACCATATCAAGCGATTCCAGCGCTTCATCCAAGCTCTGGATCAGCTTGGAACGTGGGCTTTCCAGTCCGATTTTATCCATCGCTTTACGGAAAAGCTCTCTGTCTTCGGCTTTTTCAATGGCATCAATCGTTGCCCCGATCAGCTCAACGCCCTGTTTTGCCAGAAAGCCATTACGCGCCAGATCAAGGGCAGTATTCAACGCCGTCTGACCCCCCATAGTCGGCAGCAATGCGTCCGGTTGTTCTAGCTCAATAATCTTGCTGACCATTTCCGGAGTAATGGGTTCTATATAAGTCGCATCGGCCATATCAGGATCAGTCATGATAGTGGCCGGATTTGAATTGACCAGAATGACGCGATAGCCTTCTTCGCGGAGCGCCTTACATGCTTGGGCGCCGGAATAATCGAACTCACATGCTTGCCCGATAATGATAGGGCCTGCACCAATGATCATGATGGATTGAATATCGCTACGCCTTGGCATGATGTGACCTGTCTGCTTGTGCTTTGCTTATCAACTGGGCAAACCGTTTGAACAGATGATGCGCGTCATGTGGCCCCGGTGATGCCTCAGGGTGATATTGCACACAAAACACGGGAAGTGATCTATGCTTCAAACCCTCAACGCTCTGATCAAACAGAGATATATGCGTGATGTCCAGATCATCCGGCAAGCTGTCGGGATCAACCGCAAAGCCGTGATTCTGGCTGGTGATTTCAATCATGCCGGTAGCCAGTTCCTTGACCGGATGATTAGCCCCGCGATGCCCGCGTTCCATTTTGAATGTCTTGGCACCAAAAGCTTCGGCAATCAGCTGATGCCCGATGCAAATCCCGAATACAGGAATGCCGCTATCAGCGATGCGGCGTATATGTGTTGAGGCATAACGTGCGGTTTCAGCAGGGTCGCCGGGGCCGTTTGATAAAAATACGCCATCCGGCCGTAATGCCATGACGGTATCGGCATCAGTATCAGCCGGCACAACCGTAACTTTACCAGCGACATCGCCAAGACAGCGGAGGATATTTAGCTTGCATCCATAATCATAGGAAACAATATGCAATCCATCTGAATTGATCTTGCGGTAGCTATCATTTTCTTTGTTCCAGCTGGCGATAGTCCAGTCATGGGTATCATCAGACGTAACCTGTCCGGCCAGTTCCATTCCGGCCAGTCCATGCCAGTTTTGCGCCATGGCCAGCAAGGCCGGAATATCAAACTCACCGTTATAATTGACGGCAAGCACGCCTTTGGGTGCGCCTTTATCACGGATGCGGTGGGTTAATGATCGGGTATCGATGCCGGCAATGCCGGGAATGTTAAGCGATTTGAGCCATTGATCAAGCGGTGCATCAGCTCGATAATTTGATGCCGGTGTGGGCAGATGCGATAAAACAACACCAAGCGCGGCAGGCGATGCGGATTCCATATCGATACTGTTCGTGCCAGTGTTGCCAATATGCGGAAAGGTAAAGGTTATGATCTGGCCAGCGTAAGACAGATCAGTAATAATTTCCTGATAACCGGTCATGGATGTGTTGAAACAAACCTCACCCACGCGAATAGCTTCGGCGCCAAACCCCTGTCCCTGAAGGATAGAATTGTCGTCTAGAATCAATAATGCTGTTGGTTTTTCCGGAGTGGGTTGAAATATGTCAAATGATGTCGGTTTCATTCGCCCTATCAATCCTGTCTTTGAGTCCCATGGTAGGCAAGACTCTTGGTCAGGGGTAATATCTGTATGGCTTGCTTTCGTCAAGTAAATTAAGGAAATTTATTTTTACCTATGGCTCTATCTGGAATGATGACTTGATACATCAGACAGAATTGGTCTAGATATACATCAAGCTTTTACGCTTTATTGGGGGTAACTATGTTAAGAGAAGCCATTCAAACCGCTTTGAATGAGGCTCTGAAGTCTGGCCAGACAAAACGGCTAGGAACATTGCGTTTAATATCAGCAGCATTAAAGGACAAGGATATCGCGGCGCGAACCAAAGGAAGTGGTGATGCCATCAATGACGAAGATATTCTGTCTATGCTTCAGACTATGATTAAGCAACGGCAAGAATCCGTCCGCATGTATCGTGAAGCCGGACGAGATGAGCTGGCAGAAAACGAAGATAGCGAGATTCACATTATCAGAGACTTCATGCCAACCCAGATGGATCATGATGCGGTAATTTCAGCTATCAATAGCGTCATATCAGAAGTCGGTGCCGCATCGGTTAAGGATATGGGCAAGGTCATGGGGCTGTTGAAACAACGTTTCACCGGTCAAATGGATTTTGCCACAGCCAGCACAGCCGTGAAGGAATTGCTTCTCAATCAATAGGCTGAATACATATGGTTGGCCGCCATTGTCATAACGATTATGACGATGTGGCTGATCGGAATGTGACCAGCAGGAGGTTGATGCAATGGCATTGCCACAGCAATTTATGGATGAGCTAAGGCGGCGCGTGTCGCTATCCTCAATCATTAGCAAAAAAACCAAATTGATCAATCGCGGCAACCGCATGGTCGGGTTATGCCCGTTTCATCAGGAAAAAACACCATCATTCCATGTGCGGGATGATGAAGGGTTCTATCATTGCTTCGGTTGTGGGGCGAGTGGGGATGCCATATCATTTTTGCGGGAACAGGAGGGGCTGGGGTTTATGGATGCTATCCATCATCTGGCCGGTCTTGCCGGACTTACCGTTCCCGAACAGAAAGACATCAGCCCGCAAGAAAAAGCCCAGCGCAATAGCATGGCAACGATGAACGAAGACGCGGCCGTTTTCTATCAACAACAGCTGAATAGCCCGGCTGGTAAACAGGCCAGACGCTATCTGAGTGATCGGCAAGTCAGCCCGAATAGTTTGTCGCGTTATCGCATTGGTTATGCGCCGGCAAGTGGATTATTGCCATATCTGCAGGCTAGGGGATTTACGCCCGAAGATATGCTGGCGGCCGGATTAGTGCGAAAATCAACACGCGATGGCGGTCTTTATGACAATTTCCGTCACCGGTTAATGTTCCCGATAGCAAACCCGCGTGGTGAGGTCATTGCCTTTGGCGGCAGAGCGCTGGATGGTGATCAGGAACCTAAATATCTGAACTCAGCCGATAGCCCGATGTTCCATAAAAAACAGGTTTTATACGGGTTAAAACAGGCAAGAGAACAGATGAAAGACGGCTTGCCGGTTATTGTGGCCGAAGGATATATGGACGTTATTGCGATTGATCAGTTCAAGGTTGCCGCCGCGGTTGCCCCATTAGGCACAGCGCTAACCGAAGATCAGATCATGTTGATCTGGAAATCTGCACCGGCGCCGTATTTATGTTTTGATGGTGATACCGCCGGACAGAGAGCCGCAAATAAGACGCTGACGCGGATATTACCTATCCTTGAGCCGGGCAAGACAGTTCGTGTGATGCGGTTGGAAAAAGGACAGGACCCGGATGATCTGTTAAAATCTGGCGGGGCTGATGCCATGCGGCATATTATGGATGCCTCAGAAAGTCTGGTTGATGCGTTGTGGCATTCCACGGCGGCTGATTTTGATCTGAACGAAGCGGAGCAACGCGCTAAATTCTGGCAAATGATGCGCGATTATATCCGGCAGGTGAATAATTCGGCCATGCGCGATTCGCTAGGTGATGAGATACATGCCCGCATTCAGGCGATGCGGCAAAGACCGCGCCAGAATAAATCCGGCCAATCCTATGGCCAAACGACGTATATTGGCCGTCAACATGCGCTTTCGGCAAAGAATATTCGCCCCAGAGCGATTATGACTATTCTGATGTATCACCCCGAATTGATACATGATCTGCATGAAGAGTTAGTAAAATTGGATATAAAGGATGATTTAGTAAAAAAAATGCTAAACATCATTTCAGAGAGTGTTACAATACATGACCATCTTGACGAAACCACCTTTCGTCATCATTTAGAGTCAGTAGGAGTAGGCGAGAAAGACCAGTTGAGTCTGTGGGATAGTATTAAATCAAGGGTACGATTTGATCCTGAAACACTATCCAGAGAAGACGCAAAAACGAAGCTGGATGAGCTAATAACGCTTGAAATCCGCGGTAATAGAGCCCGCTCCACGAAACAAATTTAATCTAACCACATTAGCTGATGGGATGTTCCATGGCACAAAGCAAGAAGAAGAAATCACAAACCGATGAGCAATTGTCCGAAAGCGAATCGCTATCAAAGTCCGCTAGCAATGATTCGGGCGAATCGGTAAACATTTCTGAGGAAGCGATCAAAACGCTGATCAAAACTGGTCGCGAGCGCGGATTTGTTACTCATGACGAATTAAATAAAGCGTTGCCGCAAGGTGAGCTTACGTCTGAGCAAATCGAAGATGTTATGGCTGAATTGAACTCAATGGGGGTTAATGTTGTCGATAACGCCGATCAGGAAGACGTGGTCGAAGACAGTGATGACAGCGAAGGCACAACCAATACCCCAGCCGGTAACATTAGCGATGAAAGCCGTGGGTCGGATGATCCGGTGCGCATGTATCTGCGGGAAATGGGAACAGTTGAGCTGTTAACCCGCGAAGGTGAAATTGCCATTGCCAAACGGATAGAAGCTGGTCGTGAGCTCATGCTTGGCGGTGTTTACGAATCGCCATTGACGATCCGTGCGTTAATCCAGTGGCGTGATGAGATTGAACAAGGTCTGGTCTTGATGCGTGATGTCATTGATCTGGAAACAACTTTCACCCGAATCAACGGCGAAGACAGCACGGCTATTGCCATTGCTACCGATGATGATGACAGCATTTTAATCAACAGCACAGGTTTGAACATCAAAACCGAATCTAATGATGACGAAGACGAAGACGAAGATGATAATGCCGAATCAGGCGAAGATAGCAGCGGCGACAAGGATTCAAGCGATAGCGATGATGATGATAATGACGGCAATCATCTGAATATGTCACTGGCCGCCATGGAAGACGCTATCCGTGACGATGTCATGCAAAAAATGGAAGACGTTTTTGTCACCTATAAAGAGCTAAGCCAATTGCGCGATAAACGCATTTCCCAGTTCAAAAAAGGGTCTAGCGTCAATACCAAAACAGAAGAACGCTATATTTCTCTCCGGCTGAAGCTGATTGAACAGATGGAACATATCCTGCTGAATACTGGCCGGATAGAAGCGCTGATGGTACAGCTTTACGGGCTCAACAAACATCTGTCGTCACTAGAAGGCCAGATGTTGCGTATCTCAATGAAATGTAATATCAAGCGCCCGCAATTTTTAGGGTTCTGGTCAGGGCATGAACTGGATAAGGAATGGCCACCAGAAGAAGCCGATACCGCCGGATGGAAAAAACTTCGTGAAAATCACACCGAAGAAATTGAAGAAATTCGCAAATCCATTATCCAGATGATGACCGAGATTGGCATGTCCGTGTCAGAGTTCAAAGAGCTGATTCAAGTGATCCAGCGCGGCGAACGTGAGGCGGCACGCGCCAAAAAGGAAATGGTTGAGGCTAATCTGCGGCTGGTGATATCTATTGCCAAGAAATATACAAATCGTGGATTGCAATTCCTTGATCTGATCCAAGAAGGCAATATCGGTCTGATGAAGGCTGTTGATAAATTCGAATATCGCCGTGGATATAAATTTTCAACCTATGCCACATGGTGGATCAGACAGGCAATCACCCGTTCTATCGCTGATCAGGCCAGAACTATTCGTATTCCCGTTCATATGATTGAAACAATCAATAAACTGGTGCGAACATCACGGCAGATGCTTCATGAAATTGGCCGCGAACCGACGCCTGAAGAATTGGCAGAAAAATTGTCCATGCCAATTCATAAAGTGCGGAATGTTCTGAAAATTGCCAAAGAGCCGATTAGTCTGGAAACCCCTGTTGGTGACGAAGACGACAGCCATCTGGGTGACTTTATCGAAGATAAGAACGCTGTTCAGCC
Organism: Alphaproteobacteria bacterium; assembly: GCA_018701255.1. Taxonomy (GTDB): domain Bacteria; phylum Pseudomonadota; class Alphaproteobacteria; order Puniceispirillales; family UBA1172; genus UBA12202. The sequence goes on from JABIWM010000059.1 coordinate 11,614, forward strand.
GCTTGATTCCGCCATTTATGTGAGCTTGCGAGCCAAAACAACGCTTGTTCTGGCTGAATTAACGCCGCGTGAAGAACGTGTTCTGCGGATGCGTTTTGGTATCGGCATGAACTCTGATCATACCCTAGAAGAAGTCGGTCAGCAGTTTAGTGTAACGCGAGAACGGATTCGGCAGATTGAAGCAAAAGCCTTACGCAAGCTTAAGCATCCATCACGGTCTAAGAAACTGAGAAGTTTCCTTGATAATTAATCGCAATTCGGCTATCCAATGATTGCTGGGCCTGTAGTTCAACTGGTTAGAACGCACCGCTCATAACGGTGTTGTTGGGGGTTCGAGTCCCTCCGGGCCCACCAGCTGCCCATTAGCCTTGCCCATTAGCCACCAGCCAGCTTTATTTAGTTCACCTGCGCTGATGCTGTTGCGCTGACGATAGCTTCAATGAACAGGGTTTTGCTCCCCCCCAGATCAATATTTTCTACCTTGCGTGATGCTGTCATATGAATGTTATGACCGCCGGCAACTTTGGCTTTGGCTTCGGCATCTTCACGGACAACATGTTCGGCATGATCAAGCGCTTGTTCCAATTCGGTGAAATCAACAGGGCCTTTGATCAGATGCACGCGGTATGTTCCGTCGGATGGTTGCGTGATAGTCACGCGGGCGCTTTGCCGGATGCTACCGACCGCCGCTCCGATAGCACCGGCAACATCAGCGTCTTCGGGGACAATCAGATCAGCATTAAGAACCTTGGCGATGGCCGGATAATAGCACGCAGCAGATGCGCCCAGGGCAATAAGTGGCCGGTGAAAACGGATACCGGTTGAGATCAAGGTGCTATCAGATGGTTTCAGCGCGGCTTCAATCATCTGAACAAGAATGGGGTTCTGTTCTGACATGGCATGGCTATTATTTTCATGCGCGTTCACCGCATCAATCAAAGCCAGCCCCGATTGAATGGCCAGACGATCAAGCACCATCTGGGCAAAGATGTGAATATTCTCGGCTTGTGGTTTTCCAGAACCCGAACGTTGTCTGGCCATCAGCTTGCCTGCTTTTTCGGCGGCGGAAGTATCAAATTCATTAAACTGATTGAGGATATGAACGGCATCTGTCGGGGTGAAAGTGGATATAAGCACCAATCCACGCGCCACAAGCCGATCAATCGCGCCCATGGCAAGACGGGTTTCTGCCAGTTCCGAAATGGCCGTCACGCCAGCGTCACGGCAATCTATTGCCATGCGGTATTCTGACCGGGTTAGCCATTCGGGTGGTTCACCAGTAAAGATGGGGACAACAAATCGGGCATCGGTGGCGCTGGCAATGGGATTATCCAGCTGATCATCCAGTATTTTATGGATATGCGGATGTTGCTGTGCCAGCGAGGATATCGGGATAGCGCGTCTGGGGCCTAATGTGACCCCGCCTTTGATGCCGCGATCAATAACACTGACTTCGCTATCACCGCCAAGACCGCCGGTGCGGATATCTGCGGCTTCTACCATGGTTGACCAGCCGCCAATGGTTGCGCCTTTCGGTGATAGCCGTGGCGTGCCGTTAGACATGATAGTGATATCGGTCGTTGTGCCGCCAATATCGCTGATAATTGCATCTGTCACACCGGCCAGATGCGCGGCGCCGGAAATGCTGGCGGCAGGCCCTGATAGAATAGTTTCTACTGGCCGGATGCGTGCCAGCTGTTGATTGATCAGCGAGCCATCGCCTTTAACTACCATTAATTCGGCATCGATACCGGATGATTTGATAATATCGTTTGTTGCATTGATCTGGCGATCCAGCAAATCAATAAGCCGGGCATTCAGCAAAGCGGTCAACGCCCGTTTTGGCCCGCCAAGTTCGGATGACAATTCATGGCTACAAGTGATAGGGCATCCGGTTCTTTCGCGAAGAAAATCGCGCGCCGCTATTTCATGTTCGGGGTTTCGGGTGGCAAAATGGCCGGCAATGGCAATCGCGCTGATATCTTTGCCATGTTCATTGGCAAATGCCTCTAATGCCGCCATATCCAGATGCGCTTGCTGTTTGCCGTCGGTTTTATGCCCACCGGCAATGATGGCAACCGGATCATGGCCTAGCGATTTTCCCAGATTGTTTTTGGTTAAGCTGTTTTCATCAAAGCCGATCATGACAAGCCCGATACGGCCGCCCATGCCCTCAACCACAGCGTTTGTTGCCAGCGTTGTTGATAGGCAAACCTGTTTAAGCGATTTGTGCTGATCACTTGTCATCTGGTTGATAACAGAATGAATGGCCGCGCCTAACCCGATGGATAAATCTTCGCGGGTAGTCGGTGCTTTTGCCTTGGCAATGAGTGCGCCATTTGTGCTGTCAATAATGGCGGCATCCGTAAATGTGCCGCCGGTATCAAGACCAAGAATATATGCCATGTCATGTTCCGTTATGATGTTTTGTTTTAGGCTACGCGGGATTGGATATTCAGAGCTTGCTCAAGAAAGCCGTACATCCATTCACGCACCTGATCATTATCTGTTCGTATATTCAGCGTCTGTCTGGCGGTTTCTGCTTTATCTTTGCCGATGGAATCGTCGCGCCTGTCGATCAAGGCCGCCAGATAATCTGCTGAAAACTCCGGATGACCTTGAAAAGACAGAACCCGGTCGGGGATGGTAAATGCCGCAAATGGGCAGAAATCATCACCCAGAAGCAGGGTTGCCGCCGGTGGAATGCTAATAACCTGATCCTGATGCATATAAAGCAGATGAACGGACTGGCCTTTATCAATGTTGTTAACAGCGGTTTTGTGCTGATGTGATGATTTTGGCAAATCGGCTTGCAGGGACATGTCTTTTACCCCGACCCCCCAGCCTTTATCGGATAACACCGCTTCCCCGCCCAGAGTATGTGCCAGCAATTGATGGCCAAAGCAGACACCAATGAGCGGAATATGTGCAGAATAGGCAGATGTGATGAAATCTTTCAGCCGTGGTATCCATGGTAAATCATCATAAACACCATGCCGGCTGCCCGAAACCAGATAAGCATCATAATCAGACAACTGATCTGGAAAATCGCCATGACGTGTATGAATAAAAGATATGTCCACCATATCGGCAATCGGGGCAAAAAACGCGGAAAACATATCCTGATAAGTCGGATTATGTGGGCGCATATCAACGCCAGTTTCGCCAGCCAGTAAAATGCCAATGTGGATACGATGTTTTAAAGTCATATCAATCACCCGATGTAAAAACCCCGACCGTTGAAGACCGAGAATATGAAAATGAAACGGTAAAAAATACCGCTCTTTGTCCATATAAAACGACAACAGTGATGGATGCAATATGATCTTGCCGAATTGAGTAAGATTCTAGTGGATTTCAGAACTGGATTGCCCGGCTATTGCGGTCAGTTCCGCTAGAATATACAGCCGGATAGCGCTGGAAAGTCCGCCAACCGCCGGTTCTGTGCCTAGCTTATTGCTGCGCTGGATATCTATATCCGCCACAAGACGGGCAAGCGAGCAGTTTTTCTGTATGGAAATACGGCGAAGCGCATCCCAGAAATCGGATTCAAGGGAAATGGATGTTCGGTGACCGTTTATTGTCATGGAACGCTTGATCATAGACAGATATCCTTATCATGCTTTAAATCAGGCATAATTTCCAGAATGCCCGCCCGATTATATTGATAGAAGACAAGCTCATGGTAAAGCCCCCCTGATCATCCGGCGCGTGACGGACAAATACGGTATCGGCATCCGGATGTGGCTGTTCCAGAAAACGAAGCTTGATATGATCAGACCCGTCAATCGCAAATAGCCCTGTGTGATGGGGGTTTTTATCGGTTTGATCAATAATGGCAAAATCCCCTAACGTGGCGGTTGGCTTAATGGCATTGTCGCCAGACTGCACCAGTACCAGTGCAGATAGATTTTTATACCCCATGGATGCCAGCAAATGGCCGGACATTTTCCATGGTTGGCGATCAAATCCGGCATGTTGCGGGTGATCAAGAAAAGGAATGGTTGCCATCGTATCATTCTTGCGGCGTTTGGGCTGTTTTGCTAGCTCATGTTCCAGTTGCTCGGACATCAGGGATTCATGCGGCACATTGAGCATGGCCGCTAATTTATGCCGGATATCTTCGGGTAGGCTAAGCGGTGATCCGCGTTCAACATATTGCTGCAGATAGGCGTGATTACGGCCACAAGCAAGCGAGAGTTGTTTCAGCGTTTGTGGCGGCGAACATTTGGAAATAGCGTTAAGCAAAGCCTGACGTGGGCGATCGTAAGAATGATAGTGTTTAGTCATTACCTATCCTTAAGAATAAATTGAAATAAGATATATCCTATACAAAATATAAAAAATTGTAAAACACTCTTTTTCGGAGAAAGCAATGAAATTAGCATCATCACCTATTCTTGCAGATGGTATTAGTGCCATAAATAAAACAGATAAACTCAAACAGATATTGCGGCAAATGGGCAAAACATTATCGGCTTTGCCGTTAACGCAGCTGGATAAACCAATGTCCGTCCGGGCATCATGGCCGGATTACAACCAGAAAGGCGGGATGGTATCAAGTGCTTATAGAAGATCAAGTAAACCCATATCATCCGCTAAAGATATCAGTGATGCCGAATACTGGCTTAGCGTTGTATCCAAACTGGATATCCCATCGCGGCGTATCGTCATGGCGCGGGCAATGGGAATAACATGGCGGCGGCTAGAAGAAATGGATGGCAGAAGCCATACAACATTACGGAAAGTCGAGGAGGCTGCATTGCAAGAAATCCTGATGCTGGCGAAAACAAAATAGGAGTGTTGTTAAATAGACATTGACAATGTTTATAAAATAGGATAAAACCTATTTTATAATTGATTAACTTTATCACTTTAAAACAGGCTCACACCATGTGAGCCTGTTTTTTTTGTTCAGATTCTTATTGGTTCAGGATTGAAATAAAAAAACGCACATTTTTAACGCACCTTGCCGAAACAGGGAATGTGAGCGCATCAGCAGACCATGCTGATCTATCGCGGTCGCAAGCCTATGAATGGCGCAAACAGGATCAGAGTTTTGCCGCTGAATGGGATGATGCGCTGGCGATTGCCTTGGATCAACTGGCATGGGAAGCGCGGCGGCGCGCCGTCGAAGGGATCGAGGAGATCAAATACTATCAGGGTGAACCGGTCGGATGTATCCGCAAATATTCGGATCAATTGCTGATGTTTCTTTTGCGAGCATATGACCCGACAACATTTCAAGCGCTCCGCCGTGAGCATAATGATCAATCAAGATCAGTGCAGGATATTCGTGACCAGTTACAGAAAAAAATTGAACGACTTATTACAGACAGCGACCCCTGAGATCAGACAGACATATCTGAATACACTGGATCGCGAGGAGCTGATATATCTGCTTTATGACTGGCCATTATGGGCGCGTGACAAACAATTGCCGCCCGAAAGTGACTGGCATATCTGGCTTCTAATGGCTGGCAGAGGGTTTGGCAAAACCAGAGCCGGTGCCGAATGGGTGCGGATGCTGGCCATGACTGGCACTTGCGGGTTGATCGCATTGGTCGGGCATACCATGGATGATGTCCGGCATGTCATGATAGAAGGCGCATCAGGTATTCTGCAAGTATCACCACCGGATGAGAAGCCAACATGGTTACCATCGCGGCGGTTACTGATCTGGCCAAATGGCGCAAAGGCGAGATGCTATTCGTCCGAAGACCCTAATCAATTAAGAGGGCCTGAGCATGAAAAAGCATGGTGTGATGAAATTGCCAAATGGCGGTAACCGCAAAGCTCTGGCCGAAATAGGGCTGGATGATCAGGCGGCTTGCCGTGATGTGCGCGATTTGCGCGAATTGCTAACCAATTGGCGGCGCATCCGGCGTGAGGCGACACGGTCGCTAATTACCTTTGGCGTGCGCGCTATTCTGATCTTTATGGTGTTGATGTCGGCGGTTGTGATTAGCACCGGCTTCGGCACCGGAATAGGGCGGTGAGCCATGACAGGATCACAAGTACAATTTTCATTTAGTCAACGCAGTGAGGATTATCTCAAAACGGTTGTTCCGTCACTAGAAGCAGTAGCAAGACGGGCGCTAGTCTTGACGCGGGTGGATTTCACCATCATTTCTGGCCGCCGGAATATGGCGGAACAACGCCGTCTGGTGCGGCAGGGGGTGTCGCGCACACTTTATTCACGGCATCTGTCCGGCCATGCGCTTGATCTGGTACCGCTTGATCCGGTAACAGGCAAAGGCCGGTTTTCACGCGATCTGGCCGTTGAGGTAGCGGCCGCATTCTACGAAGCCGGATATCAACTAAACACGGCTATCCGATGGGGCGGAATGTGGGCAGATTTCGAAGATATCCCACATATGGAAATCCCGGATATGTCTGCCAGAACCTTGTGATAGGGGGATTGCTTGGAGATTGCATCATAAGGCGTAAACCATTCATTAAATTTAGTTTTTCGAATTCCTTCATCCTTTTCTCTTGGTGATTCCGTTATTCCTTATTATATTGATGACATGGATGAATAAACTTTTCTGGAGCGGTTAGTATTTTAAAGCGTTTAGTCAGCATCAACTTCTGCGATTTTAAATCGGAGCAGAATATAATGATAAAAATTATGACGTACTTCACGGCTTTGATACTTCTTCCGACAGTTGCTTTCGGATTTGTGAAATCGGGCTTTAGTCATCACAGTGATGTTTACTTTATTGCCTTTGGTTTTGCAATTTTCGTGTTTATTCTGGTGTTGGTAATTGGAATTGGCTATGCCACCCACCGCAGCGTGTTACTGTCCAATGATGTCAGTTCTTTGAAAGGTGATTTTAATAAGTTAAGCAAGCAAGTAAATAAATTGGAGAGAACAATAAGCAGTGTGCAAGACACTATTTATCAGATAGCTGGTAAACATTCACCTGCTCAAAATAAAAGCCCAACGCAGTTAACGGATTATGGTCGTGAAATTTCAGATAAAATTGATGCAGATGAGCTAGTTAGAAAATATGTTGAAAATGTCATTATTCCGGATAATGCGAATGCTTACCGTATTCAAGCGGCTTGTTTCACATATGCTAATAATGATTTAATGGATGATGCTACTCTTGAAGAAGAGAACAAGATTGAAGAATACGCATTCCATACTGGTGATCCTATTTCTTTTGCTTTTACAGTGGTTGGAATTAAGATGCGTGATCATATCCTAAAACGCATGAATATGCTTGTAGATGACGTGGATAACCACACCGGATAATAAAGATCATTAGAAATAATAATCAATAAAACAGTGCTATCTGATTTCTGGGCTCATATTGTCCGGTCGGCGGCGAACGCGGCGGCGGTGATTAATGCGTCTGCTACGGTGCCAGATGCGGTATCGGCAATAATCTGGCCTGCTGTCATGGCATGTGATCTGGCGATATCCAGCGACCGGGCAATCGTATCATGCTTATTCATCAATGATAGCGCGGAATCCAGATCGCCATCACCAATATCGCCTTCGCCCAGACAACGTTGCCAGAATGCCTGTTCGTCCGCATTACCATCTTGCCATGCCAGCATGACTGGCAGGGTGATTTTGCCTTCTTTGAAATCATCACCATGGGATTTGCCCATGCCTTCGGTCGTGGCGGCATAATCCAGCGCATCATCGGTGATCTGAAATGCCGTCCCAAGCGCCATGCCATAGGCGGCGACCGCCGCAGTCACGGCGGTATCGGCGCCAGCAACCATCGCACCGGATTCGCCAGCGGCGGCAAATAATTCAGCAGTTTTGGCGCGAATAACCCGATAATAATCATCAACAGGCGCGGCCGGATTACCGGCAAGAATCATTTGATCAATCTCGCCTTCTGTGATGCGGGCGGCAGCATTGGCCAGCCGTCCCAGCACCTTGATCTGATCTGTTTCGACCATCAGCTCAAAAGCGCGGGCAAACAGAAAATCCCCAACCAGAACACTAGCCTCATTTCCCCATATCGCGCTGGCGGTTTTATTGCCGCGCCGCATATCGGATTCATCAATCACATCATCATGCAATAGCGTGGCCGAATGAATAAACTCTACCGCGGCGGCCAGTTTTGCGGAGTTTAGCATCACATCATCACTGGCCTTGCCAAGCAATGCCCCGGCCAGTGTCAGCATCGGCCGCATCCGTTTGCCGCCAGCGGCGATCAAATGTCCGGCCAGTGTCGGGATCAGATCAATCTCGCTCTGCATCCGGTCGATAATGATCCGGTTAGTTTCTTCCATGCCAGCCGCCGTGATATCAATCAGCGGCGCCAATGAAGCGGTGCCGGAAATCAGTGCTGTTTCCGGAGAAGATGGAGAAGATGCCGTATTCATAGTCGCAACTTTGCGGTTTTGTCGGTGCAAGTCAACACTTTCTGCTTTGGTATTGTGCAGTTTTTTGTCAATAATGACAGTGATGAAACATTTGCTTGCCATAACTGACCCCATCCGGCTGACTTATATCGAATCCCTGCTGAAATCTGCAGGCGTGATATTTGTTGTTCAGGATAGACATATTTCTGATCTGATGGCCGGATCAAATACGCTGTTCCCCATGCGGGTAATGGTAGCAGATGATCATATGGCACAGGCGCGGCGTGTTCTGACCGATGCCGGACAATATTATGATGACTGATATATCAACGACTCGTGACCGCTGGCATAATGGCCAGCTCTGGCTGACGCAACCGGCGGATGGGTTTCGGGCAACCAGTGATGCGGTTATGCTGGCCGCCGCCATACCGGAACAATCACGGCATGTGCTGGAACTTGGCGTTGGGGCAGGCGCGGTAATGATGATCATGGCGCATCGCTTGCCAGCCGCCATATTCACCGGCATTGATGCCGATTCCCGTATGTTGAAACTATGTGCGGTTAACGCGGCGGATAATGATTTTACCGCGCGCATTTCGCTTCGTGAAACGGATATTGCTTTAGCAGAATGTCAACCGGAATGGGATCATGTGGTGATGAACCCGCCATTCAATGACCCGCGATCCTCGCTTTCCCCCGACCAGCAGAAACGGCAATCGATGGCGGCTGATTTTGCCTTGCCGTGGATTGCTTGCGCCAGTTCTGCTTTGATGCGGCGGGGCGGGCTCACCATGATTTGCCGCGCCGATCAACTGGATCATATGATCAGGTCGTTATCAGCGCATGATTTTGGTGAATATGTTGTCCGGCCTATCTATTCGCGGCTGGATAAACCGGCTATTCGCGTGCTTATCCGTGCCAGAAAAGGCATGGCCGGTGCCATGACATTATTGCCGCCATTGCTGATAGATAGTGATGAATATCATGCGCTTTCAGACGGTGCCAGCATCGCGCTCAATCAACCGGGGCGGAATTATGCCGTGCCAATATCAAAATCAGGGGTTTAATGCTGTTTTTTACGCATCTGCAAACGGCAGATGGCTTGCTATTCGGCGGCGCAAGGGGTAGATAGATAAGGTCATGATTAAGGCTATAACATCACTATTTTCATCTTCGCGCCCTGTTGTGCCGGTTATCCCCTTGAACGGATTAATTGCGGCTTCATCTGGTGCTGGCTTGCGCCGGTCAGGGCTTAATCTAATCGGCTTATCGAAATTGCTGGATAAGGCATTTACCACCAAACGCGCGGTGGCGGTGGCTTTGCTGATCAATTCCCCCGGCGGCTCACCGGTACAATCGGCGATTATTGCCAGCCGTATTCGTGAACTGGCGCGTAAGAATGACGTTCCGGTGATCAGCTTTGTTGAGGATGTGGCGGCATCTGGCGGTTACTGGCTGGCCTGTGCCGGTGATCAGATTATTGCTAATCCGGCATCAATTATCGGGTCTATCGGCGTGGTATCGGCCGGGTTCGGGTTTGATCGGGCGATTGATAAAATTGGCGTTGATCGCCGCGTTTATACCTCTGGCATCAGCAAAAGCATGCTTGATCCGTTTCGTCCGGAAAATCCGGATGATGTCACGCATCTGAAATCTCTACAAGAAGACATACACGCCCAGTTTATTGCCATGGTTAAATCACGGCGTGGCAGTCGCCTTAACGCGGCAGATGAGATGCTGTTTTCCGGGGCATTCTGGACTGGCCAGAAATCGCTCGAACTTGGTCTGGTTGACCGGCTAGGCGATATCCGGCCAGTGTTGCAGGAACAATTTGGTGATAAAGTCATGATCCGTCTGATGACCATGAAAAAATCACTATTCGGGATGGGCGGCGGCCAGATGGGTATTACTGCCGGTGATCAGATGGTTGATACGGCCATGTACAAACTCGAAGAACGGCTGGAAAGGATGCGATACGGGCTCTGATGTGGGGATTATTAAGTATTCAGAAATTACTTCTTCTTGCGGCAATTATTGGCGGCGTATTTGCGTTTTACCGGTTTATGGATCGCCGGAAACAGTCAAATGACACGCCAAGATCAACACCTAGAAAAAACAGGTCTGATCGTGATGCGCTGGAAATGACATCCTGTGCGACATGTGGAGCATGGGTTTCTGTTGCTTGCGAACGTCCTGACTGTCCTATCGAATAAAGGAATAACATACATGTCGGGGCAGGATTACCATTGATCACGACTTGGCTTTACACTATGTTGCGGCGATAGCGAAGCAGGATTTAGACATGCCCGAACAACCACTCAGTTTTCAACAGCTGATTTTAACTCTCCAGCAATATTGGGCCAATCAGGGATGCGTTATCCTTCAGCCCTATGACATGGAAGTCGGGGCAGGAACATTTCATCCGGCCACAACCTTGCGGGCGTTAGGGCCTGATGATGTGTGGAACGCCGCCTATGTTCAACCATCACGCCGGCCAACCGATGGCCGCTATGGTGAAAATCCTAACCGGCTTCAGCATTATTACCAGTTTCAGGTGATCATGAAACCATCACCGGCAAACAGTCAGGAATTATATCTGGACTCGCTGAAAGCCATTGGCCTTGATCCGATGTTGCATGATATCCGTTTTGTCGAAGATGATTGGGAATCCCCCACTCTGGGCGCGGCTGGTCTGGGCTGGGAAGTCTGGTGCGATGGCATGGAAGTCACGCAATTCACCTATTTCCAACAGGTCGGCGGCATGGAATGTTCACCCGTGCCGGTTGAGCTGACTTATGGGCTGGAACGACTGGCCATGTTCATTCAGGGCGTGGAAAATGTCTATGATCTGGATTGGGACGGTGTCCCCAAGGATCAGGGCGGCAAGGTTTATGGTGATATCTTTCTGCAAGCCGAAAAAGAGTTTTCAACCTTTAACTTTGAACGTGCCAGCACCGATATTCTGTTCCGGCATTTTCAAGAGGCCGAAGCCGAATGCCAGATGTTGCTTGATGGGTCGGCACCGCTGGCTTTGCCCGCTTATGATCAATGTATGAAAGCAAGCCATGTGTTCAATTTGCTGGATGCACGCGGTGTGATTTCCGTTGCGGAACGCCAGCGTTATATTGGCAGAGTCCGGAGCCTTGCGGTTGGCTGTTGTGAGGCCTGGATAGCTTCGGGGGTAGCTTCGGGGGTAAATTCCGGCATGTCTGCTGATAAGGATGGGTCAGATGGCTGAGCTTTTTATTGAATGGTTTGGTGAAGAAATC
>JABIWM010000060.1 GCA_018701255.1 Alphaproteobacteria bacterium
TCATGCTGGCCATTTTGCTAACCTATCTGGGGGCAAGCATTATGGCATCATGGCAAACCCCGGCCAGCATCACGCCAGAATCCACGCCAGAATCCACACAAGATACTATACAAGATCAAGACGGGGATTCCACTTATTCCCACGAAGCCGATGAATATGATAGCGACCGGAGCGTGGCATCATGCGTGATGCTGTGCTTTGTGGGCATTATCATGCTGGTTTTCGGCGCGGATTTGCTGGTTGATGGCGCGTCAGCGGTGGCACGGTCATTCGCCATTAGTGAGGCGGTCATCGGGCTGACATTGGTGGCGGTAGGAACATCCCTGCCAGAATTGGCGGCCATGATCGCGGCGGCATTAAAACGTCACGATGATATTATTGTCGGCAATATCATAGGCTCGACGCTGTTCAATATCCTCAGCATTCTGGGGATCACGGCGCTGATTGCACCGCTGGCGGTGGCGCAACAGATTATTGTTGTGGATATCCCGATATCAGTCATGATTACCGTGGTGTTAGGGGCGGGGCTAATTTTTCTATCGCGCCTGCCACGGTTTTTCGGGGGGATCATGCTGGCCGCATATGTGATCTATCTGTTCTGGCAATTCAGCGCCGGGCATATTTAACGCCCCCGGATTCTTAACCTATGACGGTTTCAATCATATCAATCCAGTTCTGGTGACAGATGCGGGTGATCAGCGCATCACCATATCCGGCCTGCCGCATTGCCGCGACTAGCACGGGCAAATTGGCCGCCGTGTTTAAATCATTGGCCATTTCTGCACCATCAAAATCAGACCCCAGCGCGACACCGTTTTCCCCCAGATGCGTCAGCAGATGATCCAGATGCCGGATGATGACCTCAACCGGCATATCAGGATTTTTCTGGCCATCAGGGCGCAAGAATCCAATGGCAAAATTAACCCCGACCAGCCCGCCGCTTTCGGCAATGGCATCCAGCTGGCGATTGGTCAGATTGCGTGACGCCGGACAAATGCTATGGGCGTTGGAATGTGTGGCCACCAATGGCGCGGTGCTTAACGCCGCGATATCCCAGAATCCGGCTTCGTTCATATGCGACAGATCAATCATGATATGTTTCTGATTGCAAGCCGTGATCAGGGCGCGGCCGGCATCGGTCAATCCGCCGCCAATATCAGGCGAAGATGGATATTCAAATGGCACGCCATAGGCAAAATCATTCGGCCGTGACCAGACCGGCCCGATTGACCGCAAGCCGCGATCATAAAACGCATCCAGATTAGACAGATCAGGGGCAATGGCCTCCGCGCCCTCGATATGCATCACCATCGCCATCTGCTGATTGCTGATAGCTGTGCGGATATCATGCGCTGTCCGGCAGATACGCATATGGCCGGGATAATGCGCGGCCAGATGATCAGCAATATCAAACATGGCATTGGTCGCATGAAGCGCATCATGATGATCAACCGGATCAAGGTTTAGGATATCACCGGCCATCTGGCGGTTCGAATTCTGCGCTTTATCTTTTATTACTTTATTGGGGGCAGGCGTGAACATGGCAAAAAAACCGCCAACCATCTGGCCTTGCCGTGCTTTAGGCAGATCAAGCTGTGCCGGACTATCGCCGGTGATAAAGCTCTGGCCGCTGATATCGCCATCTTGCTGATTAGGGTGCTGATTATGTTGCTGGTTTTGGCGCCATAACCGCAATAACGCATCATTATGACCATCAAATATATTTGTCATTCTGACATCTTTCTTTGATAATATTGCCGCAAATATGGCGGCATAATCTTGGCTTGCCGTAAATCATCTGCCGCGCCGGATAGCATGAGCAGATCACCGCGCAGCCCCATCAAAAACGGATACCATTCCCGCGCTAATGGGGATTTCCAGCGCCATAACAATTCATCAAGGGCGGATAGCATAACCGGAATATCATGATCCGGTAATGGGTGTTCGGATGCGGCGGGATCAACGGGCCGGTCAAAGGCATGCGCGATTTTAAAAAAAGCATCCGGGACATGATGTTTCCGGAATACCGCCTGCCAGCTATCCTTATCATCACCGGCGGCCATAATATCCAGAAGCAGAATATCGGTTTCAATCATTCCGGTTGGGTTCAGCATAACGCCGCCGGTATGGTGGCGCGCCTCAGCCCACCCATATTTGGATTCCCCATATCTTGCCCCAAGAAAAAGCCGTCTTGGGCAATAATCATTGGCATAGATATTATCCCAGACAACAATGTTGCTGGCGCGCATTCCGGCATCACAAATGGCGGTTGCCGTCATGTCCAGATCATGCGCAACAATATGCTTCCCACAATAAAAAACCGGAATATCAGCGGGCAATTCCGGCACAAATCCGGCCAGATAACCGGGTGTGTCCTGATCCAGTTCATCAGCATAAACACGCGGCGTTACCATGATGCTTGCGTTAATGCGTTCGGCTAATCTGTTTGATAGCTGATAAACAAGCTGGGCATGCGCCTGTCCTTCCTGATGGTGCTGGCCATTGGCATCTGCCATGGATGGCGGAATATCATCCATCAAAAGACAGGGTATAGCCGACTGTTCGGCGGAATATCCGCATAACGAAGTCAGTTTATCAGTTATGATAGCCATGTCTGATTCGGCAAACATATTCAAATCAAGACCCATATTCAAATCAAGGCCGGGTGCGCATCCGGCAATGACAGTAATGCCCATGTCTTTTGCATCAGCAATAAATTGCCGCCATTCTGCCAGCCATTGTTCGGGATAGGGCGTACGCCATTCTAGCCGGTGAAAAGGATCATCCTTTGGCGCGTAAAAATAGCTGGTCATACCAAGTGCGTTGAGCTGTTTGAGCACACGCCGGCGATCAGCAAAAGACAAAAGCCGTCCGTAATAGCCCTCAATATATCCGTCATATGTGAGCGGATTAGTCTTGGTCATTATGCCACCTTTCGTTATGGTTATATTGTAAACTGATCTGATCAGATTGGAAAGATGGGGATGGGAAATATGGGGATGGGAAAGACAGCTTCAGCAAAGATAGGGGATTGAAAAATGCCGCATATTACGGCTATCGGGGCGCATCCGGATGATCTGGAAATATTCATGTTTGGTATGTTGTCTATCTGTCAGGCGCGTGGGGATACGCTATCGCTGATTGTAGCGACAGACGGGGCGGCAGGCGGTGATCAACCGGGGGCTGAACTTGCCGCGAAACGCGCGATTGAAACAAAGACAGGGCTTGCCGCACTGGGGCAACCGGTGATGCTGAATCTGCCGGATGGAAAACTGGCCACTCATGACGGGGCGGCGGCGATTATCCGTGATGCTGTGCTTGATCAGCAACCTGATCTGGTGATCACTCACGCGCCCGAAGATTATCATCCGGATCATCGGGCGTTATCCCGATATGTTGCTGATGCCGCCGGATTTCTCTGTCCGCTTTTATATGCGGATAGTTTGATGGGGACAGGATTCATTCCAGAATATTATGTTGATATCACATCATATATGGCGGCAAAGGAAGCGGCAATCATGGCA
>JABIWM010000061.1 GCA_018701255.1 Alphaproteobacteria bacterium
GGTCAAAAAACGCCTGATATACATCATCGGTGCCGGAAAGCGATCCGGTATGGCTAATCGTTAGCTCTGCGCCAATCGCTGATGTTCCTGTTTTCAGAACAACAATCGGTTTATCAGCGGCCAGTGCTTTCATGGCGGCGGCTTCAAACGCCTTGATATCTTTCAATCCTTCGATATGGATACCGATGGCATGGACTTCTTCGCGATCAACCAGCGTGTCTATGCAATCTTCGATTCGCATCATGGCCTGATTGCCAATAGACATCATATAGGCCAGCGGCAATGACCGCATGCTCATGGTCAGATCAGAGGATAGCATACCGCTTTGGGTGATAACTGCCGCGCCGTATCCGGGAAAATTCCCACCATGGGCAAATGGCCATAACGCCACGCGATCAACATAATTGATCAACCCATAACAATTTGGCCCGATCAACGCCATATCGCCCGCGGCTTCAATCAGCTGGGCTTCTTTTTTTGCGCCTTCTGCACCAACCTCGCCAAAACCGGCGGTATAGACAACCGCCCCGCCCGCGCCCATGGCGTTCAGCTTGGCCATGGTTTCAATAGCGGCATCAATCGGGACGGCAACAAAACAGGCATCTGGCGGTTCTGGCAGATCATCAACAGACGCATAACAGCGATGCTCGCCGATATGTTCCCGTTTCGGGTTAACTGGCCAGAACGGGCCGGTATAACCGATGCGGCGGCATTCGGTAGCAACAGTAACCGCATCTGTGCCGCCAATAACCGCCACATGCCGCGGCTTAAACAGCCGTTTCAGATTTGCTTTCTGTTCGGGGGTCATGCACCTAGCGGTCTTAGGATTGAGCGGGTAATGATATGCCGCTGGATTTCTGATGTGCCGTCCCATATCCGTTCCAGTCTGGCATCACGCCATAACCGGTGGATGGGCAATTCTTCCATCAATCCCATGCCGCCATAAATCTGCACTGTGTTATCGGCCACCCGACCCAGCATTTCTGAGCAGTATAGCTTAACCATGGCGGCATCTGCATCTGACATCATGCCTTTATTGGCTTTATGGATAGCATCCTGAACCAGCAGATTACCGGCGCGAATTTCCACCGCCATATCTGCCAGCTTGAATCCGGTAGCCTGAAAACGGCCAATCGGCTGACCAAACTGTTTACGGTTTGCCGCCCAGTCACAGGCCAGATCATACATCCGTTCGGCTTTACCGCAACAGGTCGCGCCAACCCATATCCGCCCCATACCCAGCCATTTACCAGCCAGTTCAAGACCTTTACCAACCTCACCCAGAACATGGGCGTTACTCAGCCGGACATCATTGAAATCCAGCTTGAAATTAAGATAGCCGCGATAGCTGACACAGTTATATCCGATATCGATATCAAAGCCTTTCATACCTACATCAACCAGAAACGCGGTGATTTGCGGGCGCTTTGATGAACCGTTTTCATCATATCCGGTAGCCGCAAAAACAATGGCAAAATCCGGCATAACAGGGCCTGACACAAAATGCTTGGTGCCATTTAGAATCCAGTCATCGCCATCACGTTTGGCAAAGCTCCGCATTGACATAATGTCTGAACCGGCTTCGGGTTCAGATAAAGCGAATAGCTCTCTCTTTTCGCCAGTCACACAAGGCATCAGATATTTTTCTTTCTGTTCGCCTTCGGTAGCCAGCAACAGCTCGGTCGGCCGGGCAATCCATGAATGCAGGGCATGTGTTGTTTTCCCGAACTCCTGCTCAATCATGGCCATTTGCACATAATCAAGACCGCCGCCACCAATCTCAACAGGCAGATTAGCGGCAAATAATCCAACTTCTTTTGACCGTTCTTCGATCTGGCGGCCGAGTTCTATCGGCACAGCCCCATCACGATCAACCTGATCTTCATGGGGGAATATTTCATCTTCCATAAAGCGGCGGACGCTGGACAACAGCAATTCGTTTTCATGACTTTCTTGATTATATTGATCAGGCATATTTATCCTCCATCAAGACTGTTTTTTCAGCCCAAGTTTCTGTCTGGCTTCTTCGGCGGTCAGTACACGCGCGCCCATCCGTTCAATAATTTCACGCGCCCGTTCAACCAGCTGCGCGTTTGTTGCCAGCACGCCTTTATCCAGATAGATATTATCTTCGAGCCCGACGCGAACATTACCGCCCATAGCAACCGCGGTAGCGGCCATTGGCATCTGCATGCGGGATATCCCGAATGACGCCCATGATGCTCCGGCCGGAAGCTCATCTTTCATGACTTTCATGGTATCGACCGATTGATCAGCTCCCCATGGAATCCCCATGCAGATTTGAAACATTGGCGGCGCATTAATCAAACCTTCGGCAATCATCTGTTTGGCAAAACGGATATGCCCCAGCTCAAATACTTCCAGTTCCGGCTTTACGCCCAGTTCCTGAACAATGCTGGCCATCTGGCGCAGATAGGCAGGGGTTGAGATATAAATCTCATTGCCATTGCCAAAATTCATCGTCCCGCAATCCAGACTGCATATTTCCGGTTTTAGCGCAATCACATGTGCTAGCCGTTCTTCGGCGTTAATCATATCTGTACCCGGCCCCGGCATGGCAGGATTGTTTTCATCCGGAACCCAGTCGCCACCCATTCCGGCGGTCAGATTGATAACAACATCGGTATCGCTGGAACGAACTTTGTCAACCACTTGCCGGAATAGCTCCGTGTCCCGTGATCCTTTTTTTGTGGCAGGGTCGCGAACATGAATATGCGCGGCGGTTGCTCCGGCTTTAGCGGCCTCAATTGACGCGGTTGCAATTTCATCAGGCGTTACCGGCACATGGTGACTTTTGCCGGTTGTGTCACCTGCACCGGTGACAGCACAGGTTAAGATTACATCCATATTCATGATCATTCTCCATAAATGTTCTGATAATATCATTTGCATGATGATCAATTGTAGTTATAAATTTTTCGCCATAATGTTTCATTTTTCGATAGTTTAAACTTTCTTGAGCATAACCATATGTCAATTACATCCACGAATAGCTTTGCCCCAGAAAAACTGATCTGTGTGATCCTGCCCCGATTTAACATGAATAGCCTGACCATGATGATCGAGCCATTACGCATCGCCAATTATATTTCTGACAAACCGTTATATGAATGGCAATTCCTGACCCCCGGCGGCGGGAATGTGGTGGCTAGTAATGGAATGACGGTCGCTTGCAATGATCTCACCACCGTATCACGATCATCACTGGTAGCGTTATTCGGAAGCTGGGGGGCGGAACGTAATACAGATCACCATCTGATGAACTGGCTTCGTCAATCCGCGCGGCATGGGACAACATTAATCGGGGTGGAAATTGGCGCCTATATTCTGGCGCGTGCCGGATTATTGAATCAGAAATCAGCGACAACGCATTGGTCACTTTACGCCGGATTTTCAGAAACATTTGCCGATATAGAAACCGCAGAACAGCTTTATACGATAGATGCCCAGATCATGACTTGCGCAGGCGGGACGGCCACCGCTGATTTGATGCTTTATCTCATGCAGGAACAACATGGCTCTGATCTGGCGCGCGAAGTATCCAGCCAGATGTTGCACCAAAGCATCAGACCACCAGAAACCATGCAACGCCCGATTCTTACCGACAGCACCGGCAATATCAATCCGGTAATATTGGAAGTCACCCGATTTCTGGAACGCCATATTGAGGATCATATTCCGATTCCCGAATTATGTACGCGCACTGGCGTGCCGCAACGAAAACTGGAACGGTTATTCCGCCGTGATCTGGGCTGTACGGTGGTACAATTCTATCGCCAGCTAAAATTACAATATGCGCGCACATTACTGGTCAGCACGAATATGAATATTCGCGAAATATCAGTGGCATGTGGATTTAATTCCATGTCCTATTTTTCACATTGTTTCAGCAAGACGTTTGGACGAAAGCCCAGTCTATACCGGATGGCTTGGCCAGATGATCAGCCTGAACCCACATGGCATGGCACAATTTACAGCTTTATCAGGAATCCGGTAAAAGACCAGACTTAGACATGTCAGCGATTAAAGCGGATCATTGGCGGCTTTAAGAATGGCAACAATCCGGCGGTCACGATCTGCGGCCATGTCTTCGAAATGTTTGCCTTCAGCCATGGCATTGCATCCATCCACCATTGCATCGCGTAATTCCTGAGTTAACTCAGGGGCTTCCAGCCGTGTCCATGGCAATTTGAGCGCTGGCCCGAATTGATCCAGATTGGTTGCCATGCCGCCCGCGCCGCAAGCCACATGAAACGCCATGCACTGCCCTTGAACAGCCATGCGCGGGGCAGGCCCA
>JABIWM010000062.1 GCA_018701255.1 Alphaproteobacteria bacterium
CCATCTGGTTTTGTTTCAACAACAGCGCCTTTTGCCCGAATATCCAGAATGCGAAGCCCGGCATTCATAGCCAGTTGTTCTACTGATGCCATGAGGCTTTGTCGCTGGTTTTGATCAAGACGCATAAAGTGTTTTTACCTGTTCGGGAGCATTTCATCTAGAATACTGTTTTCGCATATATCCATAGACAGGAGCAACCTTATTCCACGATATCCCAACGTCATATCTGATCAGCGTTACTGAAAGCGATTGAGCAGGACTTGGATTATCAAACAGGTTTGGTTATGCTTAAATGCTAAAGGATAAGAGGTTTTATCAGCCATGTGTGGACGTTTTGCTAATACTTTTGATGCCGCCGTGCTGACCGCGTTGTTTCAAACCGCCATACCGCTTTCCAATAGCCGCCCTTTGCCAGCCTATAACATCACCCCCGGAACACCGGTTCCGGTGATATTAGCTGGCGATAATGCGCGCAAAGCAGAATATATGCATTGGGGGATAGCATCACCCGTTCCGGCGACCAATATCTCAGGCGGTAAAGCCGCAAGCCGGGGATTGCTGATTAATGCGCGCGCAGAAACCATGACCGAAAAGCCTACGTTTAAGCAGGCCGCGCTTGGCCGGCGCTGTGTTGTGCTAGCTAGCGGTTGGTATGAATGGAAAGCCCCGAAACAACCCTATTATATCAGCCGGACAGACGGCGCACCAATGGCATTCGCCGGGCTTTACTGGGGTGGGGAATTATCATCGACTGTGATCATTACCACGGCAGCAGATTCTGAACTTGCAGATATTCATCATCGGGCGCCGCTTCAGATATCTGTTGATGGAACGGATCATCCTGCATATAACGCCGGTCATAATAATGCTATTGACGCGTGGCTAGACCCGTCGCAATCCGCTGAACAGATAAACCGCATGATAGCGCCGTCATCTGCCGCGCCTTTGACATGGCATCCGGTATCGCCGGATGTTGGCCGCAATACAGAAAATCATAAAGGACTGATTGAGGCCTATGATGCGGCGGTGCATGATCCGCAACCATCCTTATTTTAAGCAAGGCAGGTATTCAAATTGCCGCTGGTGATGCGTCTTTTTTATATTGCGCATAGATATGCCATAGCATTAATGCGGCCGCGCCCCGATAAGGTTGCCAATCCATCGCCATATTCTGCATGGTTTTGGCGTCAGGCCGGCTGTTCAATGATTTCAGGATTTTCATGCCTTCCTGCAAAGCCAGATCATTATATGGCCATGCATCCATATCCAGCAAAGCAAAGAGCCGGTAATTATCCGCTGTCCAGTCACCAACCCCGCGCAACGCTGTCAGGATGCTGGCAATCTCATCACCGGGTTTATCCGCCAATGTGTTCAGATCAAGCGCCCCTGTTGTGACGGCGATAGCGATGCCGTGGACATATTCGGCTTTTTGTTGGGACAGACCATTGGCTTTGAGCGTGGCCACTCCAGCATCAGTAATCCGGCTAGCATCATCAAGGCCGGCTATTTCCATTTTTTTCCATACGGCGGTTGCCGCCTGACGTGAGATTTGCTGGCCGATAATAATACGGATTAATGTGGTAAATCCTTGCGCCATAGTGCGGTCAGGTGGGGTTCCGTATCGTTTGATCGCGGCATCAATATCCTGATCCAGCATGGCCAGTTGGCGCAACGCTCCATGCTCGCCCATCAGCGCCATATCCATGGTTTTTTCAATTTGTGGCATGGTTAGTCGTATCCTTTTTTGATATTGTTTAAATACGGTATTATATTTATGCACCGATAACAGGCATGATAGAAAGAAAAAAAATGCAAAAAAAAATGTCTTCTGCTTTATCCCGACAACAACCGGATACTCGCCCGGTTGGTAAAGTATGGGATATTCCGCTTCGGTTATTTCACTGGTTGCTTATGCTGGCCGTGATTGGTGCGATTGCATCTGGTAAGACGCAAAACTGGTTCTGGCATGAAAAAATGGGGCTTACGGTATTGGGGCTAATTGGCTTCCGGCTCATCTGGGGGGTGGTTGGCACTCGGTATGCGCGGTTTTCCAGCTTCCGGTTGATGCCGCGCCACGTCATTGATTATATCCGCTCCCGGCTGGCAGGGGACAAATCCCATTCCCCCGGACATGCCCCGACCGGCGCATGGGCAACGATTTTGCTGTTAGCGGTGCTTGGCGGTATGGCCAGTTTTGGCACAATGGCACATAACGATGTTCTGTTCGAAGGCCCGTTGGCGGCAATTGCAAATGGATATGGGGAAGGGGGATTTTCCGATATAGCAACAGATTGGCATAACGCACTGGAACCGGTGATGTTTGCGATGCTGGCCGTGCATATTGTGGCGTTATTGATGTATCGCATATGGCTCAAAATCAATCTGGTTCCAGCCATGATTACAGGTGGGATTACAGGTGGAATTACTGATGGTGATGAGGAAATGTCACCAAAACCCTTTTCTAAAACCCATCAGATCACCGGCGTGATATTACTGCTAGCCATGATAGCCGCCGCCCAATGTCTGGGGTTAATAGGTGAGCGATATTATTTTTAGTAGTAATTGTTTTATTGAATTCTACTTAAGAGATGTATTAAAATAAGCTAGTTAGGTGAACTGTTAGGAGAAGAAGATATATCCAAAAACGGAGAATATAATGAAAGCGTGTGCAATCTGGGGAACGCCAGTTAAGGATAAACGTAAAGAAGGTGATAAGACATATTTTGATTCAGCACGAGCTGGCGGTGAGTACTGTATTTCAGGTACTGCTTCAACGGTTATTGATGTTTGGTGTAAAAAAACAAAAATTAACCTTACCACTTGGCTAGTTAACCAGCGGCGATTAGGCACCTGCTGCCCTGAAATAACAGGCACCATATTGGAGGAAGTAGAGAGATATAGGCCATTGTCCGTTCACGATAGAGCAGATAATTTGCTACGTTATCTTTTTTCTAAAAGTGACATTTTAGGTAAAGTAATATCTTTCTGCTTGGATACTGATTACAGTTGCAAAGATACTGCTCATAACGAACTTTTGGCTTGGACGAGTAGTGGTTGCCAAATTTCGGAAGTGCTTACTCTTAGTGAATATTGCCATGAGGAAAAATGGATAAATCTCGAAAAAAAGCCAGTGACTACAAGTAGTGGTTCTTCTTGTTATGAATTGATGCTAAAATCTAACGGATACGCTCGGCTAGCTTATCTGAATGGTATCAACCCACAGTCAGACCAAGCTTTGGAGATGGCCCAAGGGAAAAACA
>JABIWM010000063.1 GCA_018701255.1 Alphaproteobacteria bacterium
ACACCGCAAGCATCATGTTCCTGTTCAGGTGACCAGACACCGCCAGCCTGCAATTTGTCCTGCATGTCTAGACGGTGCTTAAGCCAAGTCGATTTTTCATCAATTCTGGTCATGATTATATTCCTGCATGTTGGGCTTGTTGAATAGATGCGTCTGCTTTTTCAGCCGCTTGCCGGGTTAGCCACTCATCGATATGGGTTGCCGCGTCACGGCCGTCTCTGATCCCCCAGACAACAAGCGATGCTCCCCGGACAATATCACCCGCCGCAAATACGCCATCAACACTAGTCATCATTGACCGCCAGTCGATACCGATAGTTCCCCAGCGTGATACCTTCAGCCGTGGTTCATGGAACATATTTGGCATGTCTTCGGGATCAAATCCCAGCGCCATAATCACCATATCGGCATCAAGTGTATACTCAGAATCCGTGATAGGTTCTGGCCGTTGACGGCCGCTAGCATCTGCCGCACCCAGACGGCTACGCTGACAGATCACGCCATTAACCTTACCATTCTTATCACGCGACAGACCGGTTGGCTGTGATAGCCATTCAAATGCTACGCCTTCTTCTTCGGCGTTCATCACCTCACGCGCGGAACCGGGCATATTTGCCCGATCACGGCGATAAACACATGACACGGATTTCGCATCCTGCCGGATAGCTGTTCGCACGCAATCCATGGCCGTATCACCACCACCGATCACCACAATATTTTTTCCGGCAACATCAAGCTGGCCGTTTTCATACTCCGCCACCGTATCACCCAACCCGCGCCGGTTAGACGCTGTCAGGAAATCAAGCGCCGCCACCATCTGATCATCGGCTTCGGTTTGACCGGCCAGATCAATCTGTCTGGCTTTATATACGCCGGTAGCGATCAGCACAGCGTCATGTTTTTTCTTAATCTCATCAAAGCTGATATCGGTGCCAATCTGACAGTTAAGGACAAACTCAATACCGCCTTCGCGGAGTAATGCCTCACGCCGTGCCACGACTTCTTTTTCCAGCTTAAATCCGGGGATACCATATATGAGCAATCCACCAACGCGATCATAACGGTCATAAATCGTGATCTGGTATCCTTGCCGGCGCAACTGTTCTGCGGCGGATAATCCAGCAGGCCCTGCTCCGATAATGCCAATGCTCTCGCCACGTTCGGACATGGGTTGCGGCGGTTTTACCCAGCCATTTTCGAATGCGGTTTCGGTAATGTGACGCTCAACCGCGCCAATGGTGACACTTTCAAATCCTTTTTCGATGACGCAATTGCCTTCGCATAGCCGGTCTTGCGGACAAATCCGGCCGCATATTTCCGGAAATGTGTTGGTAGCGGCAGATATCTCATACGCTTCCTGCATGCGTCCCTCAGCGGTTAGCATTAGCCAGTCAGGGATATTATTCTGCAACGGGCAATGGGTTTGACAGAAAGGCACACCACATTGCGAACAACGCCCAGCTTGTGCGGCGGCTTTTTCATCATTGAAATCATCATAAATTTCACGAAAATCCTGTCGCCGCATATCCGCCCCGCGCTTGGCTGGCATTTCTTTATCGCGTGATACAAACTGCAACATAGCCTTGGTTGTCATGGCTTGTTCCTTTTCATTATCGCCAAAGAGTGATCAAAACAGAGGTAATTATTCCGTTAATATAAAGTTCAGGACAGAATAGGTCAATATATTTAACCTATTTTATAAATTCCGCACGAACAAAGTGGCAAATTTGGGGAAATCACATTACTTATATTTATATTTAAGTCCGAAACGGTACTAATCTCAAATCAGGCTGATAACATTCCCTTACGCAAAACGACATGCATATGATATGATCAGCCAGTTTTTTGAAAATCTTTAATAAGAGGCAGATCATGGGCTATCTGGCTATCTTGGCAATTATTCAGGGGATCACCGAATTCCTTCCTGTATCGTCATCGGCGCATCTGGCCATTTTTCCGGAACTTACCGGTCATGAAGATCAGGGATTATTGATTGATATTGCCGTACATTTCGGCAGCCTGGGCGCGGTCATTCTTTATAATTGGCGGTTACTGCTACGCATGGGGTTATCCCTGATCAGCTTTGGCCGGGTATTCAGCGATCACCTGACCATAACTATCATGGCATTAGCCGCTACTATACCCGCGATTATTGCCGGTTACTTCATCAGCGAATATGACATTGTTGAACTATATTTACGTCATCTGCTGGTCATCGGATGTGCGACCCTGTTTTTTGGCATTTTGCTAGGTCTGGCAGACAGACAGATAGGCCACCGCAACTTGCGGAGCATAACATTCTTTGATGCGGCGATCATTGGTTTGGCACAGCCACTGGCCTTTATTCCCGGCACCAGCAGATCAGGGATATGCATGACCATGGCGCGCATGTCCGGATTAAGCCGCAAAGCATCGGTGCAATTTGCCATGATCCTGTCTATTCCGGTGATTATCGGGGCAAGTGTTAAATCCGGCACAGATATCATCTGGCAGGATCAGATAGCCGTTCTGGATGCCGCGATTACCGCCGCCGGACTTGCATTTATCACCGCGCTTATTTCTATTGCTATCATGATGTGGGTGATAGAAAAGCTGGGCATGATGCCGTTTGTTATCTATCGGATTATTCTTGGCGTTATATTGATATCTCTAGCGTTTCAGATGTAACCATAGCCGCGTAAAGATATCATGACAGCCGATATCATCAGGATACAGAAAACTGCCCGCCCGGTTTATAGCGTTCCAGATAGGCCGGCACGATCACATCCATAGCGGTTGGCACAATCCCCAGATCAGCTAGCGTTAGCGCATCTTCGCTGACAACATTATCTTTTTTCAATAATTTCAGCTGATCATTAGTCACCGGCGGTTGCGGCAAAATGGATAACGCGGTTGCCGCCAGATGCATCACCGGAAACGGCACATGAACCAGCTTGCGTTTGCGCTTGATACATGTCAGCAGAAAATCCATCGCATCGCGGAATGACATCACTCTAGGCCCGCCAAGCTCATAAATCTTCCCGGCGGTGCGGTCATCCTTGAGCGCATTAATCACGGCATTGGCCACATCACCAACATAAACCGGCTGAATCCGGTTAGTACCGCCGCCAATCACCGGCAAAGCCGGCGCGGTCATTGCCATGCCGGCAAAGCGGTTGAAAAACCCGTCCCCTGCCCCGAATACCAGTGACGGCCGCAAGATCGTAGCATCAGGATAGACGCGCCACAATCCGGCTTCACCCTCGGCTTTGGTGCGGGCATAACGGCTGTTTGATCCGGCATCGGCACCAATGGCAGATAGCTGTATCATGCGCGGTGCTGTATTTGTTTTATTGGCTTGATCGGCGATAATCCGACCAATGCGAGCCGGTAATTCGGCTTGCAGGGATGCAAAACGCTGTTTGCCGGATTCGGCCAATATGCCGACCGTATTAATCACGGCATCCGCGTTCTCAATCACTTGCTCAAGCATCGCATCATCGGTGGCTTGTCCGGATATCAGCGCAATCTGGCCGGGGCTTCCCATAGGGCGCAGAAACTTGGCACGGTCAGCGTTACGCGTCAGCACAATCACCCTTGCGCCTTCACGGGCAAGCTTTTCAACGATCTGTCGTCCGATAAATCCACTGCCGCCAATAATGGCAATTTTGCTGTTTTTTAATTTCACGTTAAGCACCCCAGAAATAGCTGGCCAGAACCGTTTGTCTGAATCCGAATTTTCATTAATGATTAATTTATAACGGCAATTGGGTGACTTGGCGAGAGTGTTTTTCGCACCAGCTCTTGCGGTATTGATTTTGCCATCAAGCATCTGACCGCAAAAGATATTGACAAGACTTTCAGGATAACGTACCTCTCCCCTACTCAATAGATTGATGCATAAATTATCATATTTTGAGCATGAATTATTGATCATAGATCAATGCCCAGGTGGCGGAATTGGTAGACGCGCTGGCTTCAGGTGCCAGTGGCCGCAAGGTCGTGGAAGTTCGAGTCTTCTCCTGGGCACCATAAACCCCATCACATCATGTGCTAACACATTGTAATTGAAGCATTGTTATATGTTTTGGTTAG
>JABIWM010000064.1 GCA_018701255.1 Alphaproteobacteria bacterium
ATATTCGGAAATAATCGTGACGCGTTTTAAAAATACTGCCTTAATTGTATCCTGCCATGACCATAGCGACAGCGGAAAATAACTAAGCGGCCGGAAATCCGCATTCAACGCTAGTGCAGGGGCAAGCCCCCGATCCGGGCCGTGATGGATATGACAGTCTAACATGGTAATAGCGATCTGTTCATGACTCTATGACATCATATCGCCATTACAAATTCAACCTCTATTTAGGGAAAAAACACAACATATAGTGGCCAGAAGAATAAATGATGCTTCTTTTTGTGATTCGGAGCCTGTTGTTATTCCGGGCGGGGTTCCAGATGATCGGCCATAAAGCTGATCATGCGGTTGAGGCCTTCTTCGGATATGCCGTGACCAACACCATCACAGGCCAGCGTTTCCACCGCTATTCCATTTGCTTCCAGAACGGTTTTTGCCAAATCCATTGCCTGAAACGGGACAACCTGATCATCTTTGCCATGAACCAGCAGAACCGGCGGCTTTGCGGTGACCGCTTGCGCCATTTGATTAGGGGCAAGCAAGGCACCGGCGATGCTGATAATCGCGCCCGGTGCCGCCGCCATGCGAACACCGCTATATAGCGCCATCATGCCGCCTTGGGAAAAACCGGCGATAGCGGTCTGGGCGACCGGAACGTTGAATTGTTCCATTAAAGCCATCAATAGTTTTTGCAAGCCGGGCGTCGCGCTTGCGGGGCCTTCGTCAATTTGTGTAGCATCTACACCCAGATCAAACCATTGCCGCCCCATCGGATTAGCGGTGCATGGTTCAGGCCCGTCAGGGGCACAGATCACCGCATGCGGAAATCGCGCGACCAGACGCGGTGCCAGATCAATCAGATCACTACCATCCGCCCCCCAGCCATGAAGCAGAACGATCAGCTGTTGCGGCGGCGTTGTGTTGCTGTTCTGGTGGATAAGCACACTATGATCAGCGATAGATTGGCGAATAATGGTGGACATGATACTCTTTCCTTTCGTCTATTATACCTTAATAGGGCAATCAGGACGAAATCTTTTATTACTATATCGTGAATAAATAATGACCATCACCATTGCACCAGAATTGATCAAACAGGTAAAAGCCGGTGATATCACGCGCTTTGCCCCCTCGCCATCCGGATTCCTGCATCTGGGGCATTGCTATTCGGCCATGTTCACCCATCATATCGCCAAGGCAAGCGGCCATGATATGTTGCTACGGATTGATGATATTGATAGCACCCGATGCAAACCGCATTTTGTTGATGCTATTTTCGCTGATCTGGATTTTCTGGATATTCCCTATGCCCGGCCAGTGCATTATCAAAGCCAGCGTTTGAACAGTAGCCGCGATGCTATCCGCTATTTGCATGAACAGGATATGATCTATCCCTGCTATCTGAGCCGACAGGAAATTAGTAATCTGCTATCCGCGCCACATGATGCCGCAAATACCGACCAGCTGATCAATCCCCATGAATTAGAAGAAAGAGAAAACAGTGACATGGAACCGGCTTGGCGGCTACGGATGGATCATATCCGCCAGCATCTGCCCATGCTTACCGCCCATGATCTGATCCATGGCCAGATTGATATTGATCTTGATCATATTGCTGATGAAGTGATTGCCAGACGTGATATCGGTAGCTCATATTTGTTAAGTACTGTTCTGGATGATCACCATAACGGCGTGACGCTGGTCACCCGCGGTGATGATCTGCTGCATGTGGTTCCGGTTCAACGAATTCTGCAAGAATTACTGGGGCTTAAGCCGCCACGCTATGCCCA
Source organism: Alphaproteobacteria bacterium (assembly GCA_018701255.1). GTDB lineage: Bacteria > Pseudomonadota > Alphaproteobacteria > Puniceispirillales > UBA1172 > UBA12202. The sequence continues at coordinate 1,791 of JABIWM010000064.1, forward strand.
TCACAAGCTTATCCTCAATGCTGATGGTGAGCGTTTTGCCAAGCGCAATAATGATCTTGGCATTCATCATTTGCGGCAACAGGGCATGAGCAAAAACGACATTCTAGATATGATGACAAAATGTCGCGATAATTTATGAAAAAATTTAGGTCATACATGTTGACTTTTTATCTGTTGAGGAACATATCTCTGGCATGACGTCTTATAGACGTTCATTTCCTCCCTAACTCAGTCGCGGGCAATGCTCGCGGCTTTTTTTTGGCCGCCATTTGCTTAATTAACATCTGGCGACAAAAAACGGTGATCCCACCCATCCATCATATTTTCATATGATCAGGCGTTGGCCGGATCATTGCGGTCAGAATACTGATCGATATGATGGCAATTAACGCTATCGACATCAGAATCATGATCTGCCAGCCATACAGATAATGCATCGTGGCGGCGGCCAGCGATGACAATGCCATCATAAACGTAATGGTCAGATCAGCCATCCCCTGCACTCGTGGTCTTTGTTCCGGCGTGCAGGATTGGGCGACAATGCTAGACCCGCCCACAAATAGCATATTCCAGCCGAGCCCAAGCAGAATCAACGTGATCAGATAATGCCAGAAACTATCCCCCGATAACGTCACCGTCACCATAGCCAGATAGAATAAAACGCCAGCCCATAAAATAGGTATCACCCCAAAACGCCGGATCAGTTGTCCCGTGATTAATGATGGCAAGAGCATAGCCACCACATGCCACTGGATGATAATCGCGTTGCTATCATTGCCAAATTGTTCTGTGTTAACGATCTGAAGCGGGGTTGCTGTCATGACAAATGTCATCACGCCATATCCGATTGATGCCGAAATCAGTCCGGCAATAAAAAATGGCTGTCTGAAAATTGTTCCGATAGGCACCGATGGTGCCCCCACGTCTGATGGCATATCTGTCTTAATCCGCAAGAACGGCAAAGTCAGCAAGGCCACAGCCTGCACCACCGCCGCTGCGTAAAAACATCCGGCATAAATATGATCAGGTATTGCCAAGAATGTCATACGAGCCAGATTAGGCCCGATAAACGCGGCCAGAATTCCCCCAGCCAAAACCAGCGATAACGCTCTTGCCTTATTGGCTTTATCCGCATTATCAGCGGCGGCATAACGATAGAACTGTGCCACGCCATGCGTAACCCCAAGCATGATGGATGCCGCCATAAATAAAGAAAACGATTCAATAATTGTGGCTTGTGCCAAGAGCAAACATGCCACCACCCCAATCACCGCCGCGCACATGAAAATGGCCTTACGGCCAAATCGTCCCATGATAAGCGAGGCGGGCAATGTGGTGAGCATGGATGCAATAAACAGCATCGATAGCGGAAGCGTAGCCAGCCATGGTTCCGGTGCAATAGCCACCCCAACCAGACTGGTAACGATGATATTCATATTCACCGTTGTCATGAAAATAGCTTGTGCAATAGCAAGCAGGGCGATGTTACGCCCATTCGCGGACATTACCATTTTCCGGTATTTGGCATGGAAGCCCACGGTTCAGCCACAGGTTTGGGGTCGCCGATTTGAAGCAATTCAACAGAAATATGATCAGGTGAGCGAATAAACGCCATCCGCCCATCACGCGGCGGCCGGTTAATCACAATCCCCATTTCCTGCAAATGCTGACAAAGCGCATAAATATCATCCACCGCATAGGCCAGATGGCCAAAATTGCGGCCTTCGTCATACACTTCGTCACTATCCCAGTTATAGGTTAGCTCAAGTGCTGGCGCGCGGGTGTTGGCGAAAGCATCCTTATCATCCGGTGCCGCCAGAAAAATCAGCGTAAACTTGGCATCCGGATATTCATTCCGGCTGACTTCTGCCAGACCAAGCCCATCGCACCAGAAACGAAGTGAAGTATCAATATCGGTCACACGAACCATAGTATGCAGATAATGCATGTGTCTTATTTTCCTATTCGTCTTTACATAAATTGTTATCTAAAATAACGTGGCATTATTAAACTAGAAAAGATAGCCAAATCATAAATAGCCATGTCCACTATACTATCCAAATCTATCCATGCCAAATCTATCCGTGCCGGCGTTGATATTGGTGGAACCTTTACTGATATTGTACTGGAAACTCCATCTGGCCAGATATCTACCAAGGTATTGACCACCTATACCAGACCCGAAGATGCCATCATTGAGGGCTTGCTGGCTGTTTGCCATAAAGCGGCAATTTCCCCCTCTGATATCGGCATGATTATTCATGGAACAACGCTTGCCACCAATGCGCTGATTGAACGGCGCGGTGCCAGAACCGCGCTGATCACCACTGCCGGTTTCCGTGATGTAATTGAAATGCGGACAGAAAGCCGGTTTGAACAATATGATCTGAATCTGGTTTTGCCAGAACCGTTAATTGCCCGTGAATACCGTTACACGGTGAAAGAGCGGCTATTAGCTGATGGAAGCATAGACACGCCACTTGATACAGGGGAAGTCATCTTATTAATTGATGAATTAAGAGCGCAATCCATACAGAGCATAGCAGTCGGGTTACTGCATTCTTATGCTAATCCGGTGCATGAACAACAGATCGGCGCTATTCTGGCCGAACATGCGCCTGATATGCTGGTTTCCCTATCCTCGGATGTATCCCCGCAAATGCGCGAATATGAACGGTTTAATACCGTTGCCGCCAATGCTTATGTGAAACCGATTATGGCATCCTATCTGGAACGCCTGAAATCCCGGCTTAGTGATAACGATATTCCGGCACCGGTTTTTCTGATGCATTCTGGCGGCGGCATCATGGACATCGAAAGCGCCGCGGCCTTTCCAGTACGGCTAGTTGAATCCGGGCCTGCTGGTGGTGCTATTTTTGCCGCTGATATTGCCGCCCGCCTAGGGCTTGATCGGGTGCTGTCTTTTGATATGGGTGGGACAACTGCAAAAATATGTATGATCAAGGATCAGAAACCAAAAACGTCACGCCAGTTTGAAGTCGCCCGAAGCTACCGTTTTAAAAAAGGCTCCGGCATGCCGATTTCCATTCCGGTGATTGATATGGTTGAAATTGGTGCCGGTGGCGGCTCTATTGCCTCACTGGATGCGATGCAGCAGATACGGATCGGCCCTGAATCCGCCGGGTCTGAACCGGGGCCTGCCAGCTATCAGCGCGGCGGCAACCGGCCAACGGTGACTGATGCTGATCTGATGATGGGGAAACTTGATCCTGACGATTTTGCTGGCGGGTCTATCCGTTTATCTGTCGATTTAGCTGATCGCGCGATTGCCGAACACATCGCCGCCCCGATTGAACTGACCCATGCCCGCGCCGCTTTTGGCATGGCTGAGGTTGTTGATGAAAATATGGCAAATGCCGCCCGTGTTCATGCGGTCGAAAGCGGTGAGGATTTAGCCGGTTTTGTCATGATCGGGTTTGGTGGCGCAGGGCCACTGCATGCTATCCGGCTGGCGCAGAAGCTGCATATCAATCGCGTGCTTATTCCGGCATCGGCCGGTGTCGGATCGGCGGTTGGATTCCTCAAAGCACCATTCAGTTTTGAGGCAAGCCAGTCGCTTTATGTCC
>JABIWM010000065.1 GCA_018701255.1 Alphaproteobacteria bacterium
ACAAAGCATAATGATGGCTCATCTATCACGCTGGAACCGGGGGGGCAGCTGGAACTGTCAGGCGCGGTGCTGAAAACGCTGCATCAAACCTGTGCAGAAACCCATGCCCATCTTGATCTGATGACAGAAATCATGGCCGCGGATTGTATCTGGATGCTGGGCATTGGATTTGATCCGAAATGGCGCCGTCAGGATATTCCGTGGATGCCGAAAGGCCGCTATCAGATCATGCGCGACTATATGCCAAAGGTAGGCACAAAAGGGCTGGATATGATGCTTCGCACCTGTACCATTCAGGTTAATCTGGATTTTTCCAGCGAAGCAGACATGGTTAAAAAGTTCCGCACGTCACTAGCTTTGCAACCCGTAGCAACCGCAATTTTTGCAAACTCGCCCTTTATCGAAGGCAAGCCATCCGGCTATCTGTCCAGTCGGGCGGCGGCATGGGTAGACACAGACCCTGATCGTTCCGGTGTTCCGGATTGCGTGTTTGATAACGGTTTTGGCTATGAGCAATGGGTTGATTATTTGCTGGATGTGCCGATGTATTTTCTGCATCGCGGTGATGACTACAAAGACGTAGCCGGATTGTCTTTCCATGATTTCATGGCTGGCCGGTTGCCCGGATATGAAGGCGAATATCCTGATATTCATGACTGGGAAGATCATACAACTACCGCGTTCCCCGAAGTGCGGCTAAAGCAATTTTTAGAAATGCGCGGGGCTGATGGCGGTGACTGGAGCATGATTTGCGCCTTGCCGGCATTGTGGGTCGGGCTATTATATGATGATCAGGCACTGGATGAAGCCGCTGATCTGGCCAAGCATATTACCGCCGGTGATGTTCTGGCCGGACGGATGAGCGCCGCTAAGGATGGGTTGAAAGGCCAGATGGCTGGCGATGATTTATCATCACTGGCTAAACGCATGGTGGCTATCGCTGATCAGGGATTGAAACGCCGTAACCTCAAAAATGATGTTGGTGATAATGAGGCGGTTTTTCTGAATGTAGTGAAATCTATTGTTGATAAAAACGAAACACAAGCTGAACATCTTTTGGCCTGCTATCATCAGAAATGGGATCAGAATGTGGATCACCTTTATGATGAGTATCGTTTAAAAATTGAATCTGAGTGAGATATTTGCCCCATGATGAAGGGTTTGTTGATTGTTGTTTTTGTTAATTTCGTTGGGGTAGGGGCGTTGATCCCGGTATTGCCCTATGCGGTGATTGACGAAGCCGGATCAAGCGAAACCGTCATGACATTATTGCTGGCATCATTTGCGCTGGCCATGATGATTGGCTCGCCGATACTGGGGCGGTTATCGGATCATTTTGGCCGCAGACGCGTATTGATCTGGTCAATCTTTTTCAGCGTTGTCGGGCATTTCTGGTTCGCCATGACAACCGATATCAGCATGATGTTTGTGGCGCGGATACTAGCCGGTTTTGCATCGGGCAGTATTGGCGTTATTCAGGCGATTATTACCGATACAACCGAAGCCGAAGACAGAGCAAAAGCCATGGGATTGCTAGGGGCGTTTGTCGGTTTCGGATTTGTATCAGGGCCGGCCATTGGCGGCTTGTTATCCGGATATGGCGGGGCGGTGCATACGGCGCCGTTTATGTTTGCATCCGGGCTGGCCTTGCTGGGTTTCATTATTGCCATTTTCTTTGTTCCGGAAAGCAAAGGTAATACCAGACCAAGACAATTATCGCTGATCCGCCGTATTGTTCTGATCCGGATGAGTGGGCTGGCGATGTTTGGGCTTGCCGTATTCCTGCTTAATCTGGCTTTTGCCCAGATTGAGGCATCATTTACGCTGGTGCTGAAAGATGTGATGGAATATTCCAGCCGCCAGACCGGATATGTTTTCACATGGGTCGGGGTTATTATCATTCTGGTGCAGGGCATCTTTATTGGCCCTATCACGCGGTTTTTGACAACTATTGGCGCGTCAGCCATGGGCGCCTTTCTGCTTGTATTCGGACAGGTGCTAACGGTGTTGATGGTAGGATATTATCTGGATGTTTTCCAGCCATCATTCTGGCCGATGATCATATGCTCAACGCTGGTATGTACGGGATTTGCGCTGGCCAACCCGACCATCACCGCCGCCGCCAGTCAGGTTATTCGCAAGAATGAGGTTGGCGGCATCATGGGTGTAATACAGGGGCTTGGCTCACTTGGGCAGGTGCTGGGGCTGGTGCTGTCGGGGCCCTTTTATGAACTTGGCGGCGGCGTGCTGACATTCGGTTTTGGCGCATTGATCAGCCTAATGCTGTTTATTGTTATTGCCATGATGATACTAAGACCACGGCGGCGGCGGCCAGCACGCAGCGCATAGCAAACTATCCTTTTGTATAGGATATGATCCATAATCCTTGCCAGATGCCCTATTAAGGATAGTATCAGTTTTTTAGTTTTATCCTTTAGTAGTTGTTATGTTGTATTTATGTGTTGCCGCTATCAGGCGGGGTTTTATCGGTTCAGCCGTTTTTATTTTCGTTCTATCATCCTCACCAGCATGGCCAGAAAGCCAGATCGCAACAGGCCAGTCATGGCGTGTGGTTGATGGCGATACGATTCACATGAATGATTATAAAATCAGGTTACTGGGTATTGATGCCCCAGAAATCAAACAGCTTTGCCAGACAGCAGACGGGCATGACTGGGCTTGCGGTATCATGGCCAGAGATGTGTTGAGAGCTATGCTGGAAAGCCAAAATCAAATGCTGGTGTGCCGTTTAGATGGCAAAGACAGATATAACCGTGATCTGGGGAGCTGTTATATCGGTTCGATCCAGACAGGTATAGATGTCCAGAAAGCGCTTATCCGCGCTGGATTGGCCGTATCCGAATACGGCGTTCAGTATAAACAGGATGAGCGTGCGGCCAGCGTGGAAAAACGCGGCATGTGGGCAGGTCATTTTATGCGGCCAAAAGACTGGCGCAAATATCAGCGTAATCAGTAGAAAAATAACTAGGACGCGGCTTCACGCGGCTTGTTCGGATTCGGCGCATGATTAACCGATATTGGTGCCGCCAATGGTAATGCCGCCCATTTTCAATGTTGGCTGACCAACCCCGACCGGCACCCCTTGGCCGGCTTTACCACAAGTTCCAACCCCGTGATCCAGTTCCAGATCATTGCCGATCATGGTAATTTTTCCCATAGCATCCGGGCCATTACCGATTAGCGTGGCGCCTTTTACCGGTGCCGTGATCTGGCCATTTTCGATCAGATAGGCTTCGGATGCGGCAAAGACAAACTTACCGCTGGTGATATCCACCTGACCGCCGCCAAAATTAACCGCATAAAGGCCATTTTTAACAGATGCCAGAATCTCGGCATTGGTGTGTTCGCCATTGGTCATAAAGGTATTGGTCATGCGCGGCATGGGGGAATGGGCAAAAGACTGTCTTCGGCCATTGCCGGTTGGCTCAACGCCCATCAATCGGGCATTCTGGCGATCCTGCATATAACCAACAAGGATACCATCCTCAATCAGCGTGTTGCGGCGTGATGCCGTGCCTTCGTCATCAATAGTGATTGATCCGCGCCGATCCATCATCGTGCCGTCATCAATAACAGTCACGCCTTTGGCGGCCACTTGCTGACCGACTTTACCGCTAAACAGGGATGTGCCTTTGCGGTTGAAATCGCCTTCTAACCCGTGACCTACGGCTTCATGTAGCATCACCCCCGGCCAGCCGGGACCAAGCACGACTTCGAGCTCACCCGCCGGGGCGGCTACGGATTCCAGATTAACATGCGCAATGCGGATGGCTTCGTTTACCTGCCCTTGCCATGCCGCCGGATCAAGCCATTGATCCAGCATGACGCGGCCGCCTGCACCGCTTCCGCCGCTTTCCATCCGGCCGTTTTTTTCCAGAACAACCGAAACATTAAGCCGGACAAGTGGCCGGATATCAGCCGCTTGAAACCCGTCAGGGCGGATAATCCTAACAGCACGCCATGTTGTGGCTACCGATACGCTAACCTGTTTGACGAACGGATCAACGCCACGGGCATAAGCGTCAATATCTTGCAATAATTTGACTTTGGTATTGAAATCTGTTGCTTCAAGGGGGTTTTCATCGGTGTAAAGTGGGGTGTTATGGCCACCTTTGGGCGGGATAGCAAAATGCCCATCATAGCCATCGCTAACCGTGCGGATGGTTCCGGCGGCGCGTTTCAACGCATCCAGCGTCATTTCATCAGAATGCGCATATCCGTGTGATTCGCCAGAGATGCCGCGCAAACCGAATCCGGTGGAACGATCATAATTGCTGGCTTTCATGCGGCCATCATCAAATACTAACGATTCTGAGTGGCTTTCTTCAAGAAATAGCTCGCCATCGTCGCTAGAACTCAGCGCATTGCTGATAATGGGCATGATTTGCGCTTCATCCAGTTCCGTTTTGTTGAAAAACAGCTCATTAGTTTTGCTGATGGCATCCATAAATGTTCTCTCCGGATTATTCCGTGATGATTTGTGACAATATCATACTGTTATATGATCATATGCATCGATATTGAAGAAATAAAAGGAAGATTTGGTGTAAATTAAGCGTCTGATCTGGCTCATGCGACTACCTGTCGCAAGAAATAGGCAAGATGAACTTGTTTAGAACGTGGCATTTCTATTAATATCCGTTATGTTCGGTTACGGAAATCACGGTTTCCGAATGTAAGAATCTAGGGGGAATATCCATGCGGTATAGCAATTTGTTGAAACCTTTTGGCCTAATTGCAGGTCTTTTCGGTTTTGTTGCCATGATAACAGCATCTGTATCAGCAATGGCAGCAACGCCTGAGCCTTGGCAAATAGGATTACAGGCACCTGCCGGTTCCATTGCCGAAAAAGCAAATGATCTTCATAATCTGTTGTTGGTCATTATCACGGCAATATCCGTTTTTGTGCTGGCTTTGCTGATTTATGTCTGTTTCCGGTTTCGCGAATCCAAAAACAAGGTTGCCACCAAAACAACACATAATCCACTGATCGAAGTGATCTGGACGGTTGTGCCGGTGATCATTCTGGTGGTGATTGCGGTGCCGTCTTTCCGTTTGCTTTATTATCAAGACCGGACAGATTTGGCTGATATGGTTGTTAAGGTGACAGGTGCCCAGTGGTATTGGAGCTATGAATACCCTGATGAGCAACTTGCCTTTGATAGTTATATGATCGAAGAAGACGAGCTGACAGAAGGCCAGCAACGTCTGCTTGAGGTGGATTACCCCATGGTCGTTCCCGAAGGCACCCGTGTCAAATTACTGATTGAGGGTGTGGATGTGATGCATTCTTTCTTTGTGCCGTCACTTGCCGTTCAAAAATACACGGTGGTCGGACGCACAAACGAAACATGGATTGATGTCCCGATGGGCGTGACAACATATTATGGCCAGTGCAATCAGATTTGTGGCACGAACCATTCCTACATGCCAATCGTTATCAAGGCGGTTTCAGCAGAAGATTATAAAATCTGGCTGGAAGGCGCGAAAGAAGAATTTGCAACAGGCCCGATTGCACCATCTGCAGTCGAACTGGCATCTGTTGAATAGTAATTAGAACGTCTGAGGAGCAATATTATGGCTACAGCAACAGCTGAAAATCACGGGCACCACGGGGCGCCTAAAGGATTCGTCCGGCGTTGGCTTTATTCTACCAACCACAAGGACATTGGAACGATGTACCTTATTTTTGCCATTCTAGCGGCATTAATCGGTGGTGGTATTTCCGTTTACATGCGTATGGAGCTCATGGAACCGGGTGTTCAGTATATGGAAAATGGCCATATCTGGAACGTATTCACCACGGCGCATGGGCTTATCATGGTGTTCTTTGTGGTGATGCCGGGGTTGATTGGCGGTTTTGGTAACTGGTTTGTTCCGATTATGATCGGGGCGCCGGACATGGCCTTTCCACGGATGAACAACATTAGTTTCTGGCTATTGCCGCCGGCCTTTATCCTGCTTCTGATGTCTGCGGTGGCTGATGGTGGTGCTGGTGTTGGCTGGACAATTTACCCGCCATTATCGGGCAGTGAGGGCACGCCGGGCATGTCTATGGATTTTGCTATTCTGGCGCTTCACCTTGCCGGGATTTCATCCATTCTTGGTGCGGCTAACTTCATTACGACTATTTTCAATATGCGGACACCGGGGATGAGCTTGCACCGCATGCCGCTTTTCGTCTGGGCGATGCTGGTCACGGCATTTCTTCTTCTGCTTGCGGTTCCTGTGCTTGCTGGTGCGATTACCATGCTACTGACAGACCGGAATTTCGGAACAGCGTTCTTTATTCCGGCCGAAGGTGGTGATCCTATTCTGTTCTTGCACCTGTTCTGGTTTTTCGGGCATCCGGAAGTGTATATTATGATCCTGCCGGCGTTTGGTATTGTCAGCCATATTATCTCAACCTTCAGCCGCAAGCCGGTATTTGGTTATCTGGGTATGGTTTACGCGATGGTTGGTATTGGCGCGGTCGGCTTTATCGTATGGGCGCACCATATGTATACGGTCGGGATGAGCGTGGATACGCAAGCCTATTTCACCGCCGCAACAATGGTGATTGCTGTTCCGACAGGGATCAAGATTTTCTCATGGATTGCGACCATGTGGGGCGGTTCTATCCGTTTCGAAGTCCCGATGTTATGGGCGATTGGTTTCATCTTCCTGTTTACCGTTGGCGGTGTGACCGGGGTTGTGCTGTCTAATGCCGGTATCGATCAGGTGTTGCATAATACCTATTATGTGATTGCCCATTTCCATTATGTTCTTTCACTTGGTGCTGTGTTTGGTCTGTTTGCCGGTTTCTATTACTGGTTTTCCAAAATGACAGGGTTTGAATACAGCAAACGTCTGGGTCAGTTGCATTTCTGGATTACATTTATTGGTGTTAACCTGACATTCTTCCCGATGCACTTCCTTGGACTAGCAGGCATGCCGCGCCGGTATATTGATTATCCTGATGCGTTTGCAGGCTGGAATATGGTGGCTTCTATCGGCTCATATATCAGCGCGTTTGGTGTATTAATCTTCCTGTTCTTGGTTGCTGAGGCATTTGTCTCACGGCGCCGGGCAGCGGCTAACCCATGGGGCGAAGGCGCAACGACACTGGAATGGAAAGTGGCTTCACCACCGCCTTATCACACATTTGATGAATTGCCGAAGGTCTAACCAGACCCTCGGCTGATCATCAGACGCGATCAGGCAACAGATCAGGACGTATTATGGCTCAGGCAATAACTACACAACCACATATGGCTTCACCGGGGGATATATTTGCCCTGATGAAGCCCCGTGTCATGAGCTTGGTGATTTTTACCGCGCTGGTGGGGATGCTGGTATCACCAATGGACAGCCATCCGGTTCTGATGTTGATTTCATTATTGGCGATTGCGGCAGGCGCAGGCGCATCTGGCGCGATCAATCAATGGTATGACCGCGATATTGATGCACAGATGGAACGAACAGCAAATCGGCCATTACCGCGTGGGCTGGTTCATCCGGATGAAGCTTTAAGTCTGGGTTTGATCATTTCCGGCATGTCTGTGCTGGTGCTGTATTTTACCGGCGGGGCTATGGCCGCTGGCATGTTGCTTTTCACCATATTTTTCTATGGATATGTTTATACGGTCTGGCTAAAGCGTAGCACAACACAGAATATTGTTATTGGTGGTGCCGCTGGTGCATTCCCGCCGGTTATTGGCTGGCTGGCGGCTGGCGGTGATATCGGGCTTTCGCCGGTTATTCTGTTTTTGATTATTTTTGCATGGACGCCGCCGCATTTCTGGGCGCTGGCATTGGTGCGTAATGATGATTATACCCGTGTCGGGGTTCCCATGTTGCCAGTGGTACATGGTTTTAAGGCCACGAAAGACCAGATTTTTGTTTACGCATTGATTGTTGGTGTTGTGGGGATGGTGCCATCATTCATCGGCATGTCCAGCTATGCTTATCTGGCGTTATCGGCGGTTCTGGGGCTACGTTTTGTTATGCTGTCATGGACAGTCTGGCGGTCAGCAGATGACGATATGCAATCGCCAATGGCGTTATTCCGGTTTTCTATTCTGTATCTGTTTCTTATTTTTCTGGGGCTTGGCATTGATGCAGCAATAGCGCCATTCTGGACTGGATTTTAACCAATGGCAAAATCAGAACATGATGCACAGAAAGCATCTGAACAAGCCGCCAAAATAGCTATGATGCGCCGCCGGAATCTGGTGATGCTTGGGGTAGTGCTTGGTCTGGCTGTGCTGTTTTTTGTGATTACGATTGTTAAGATGAGCACCGCATGATGCATAACGATCTAACCATGACGCAAAACCGGAACAGGCGCATGATGGTTGTTATCATGGGGATTGTTATCGGCATGGTTGGTCTGGCCTATGCGTCGGTTCCGCTTTATCAATTATTCTGTCAGGTCACAGGCTATGGCGGCACAACCCAGCAATCACTGGAAGCACCGGGGGCGGCAACTGGGGCGATTATTCGTGATGTCCGGTTTAATGCCACCGTTCAGCCTGATCTGAAATGGCATTTCAAAGGCCCTGATAAGCCGGTTTCGGTTGCGCCGGGCGAAGAAGTGCTGATCCATTATACCGCTACAAATCTGTCGGATGTAGCAACCACTGGCACGTCAACATTCAACGTAACACCGTTCAAGGCCGGGTCATATTTTATGAAAATTGACTGTTTCTGTTTTGAAGAACAAACATTACAGCCCGGTGAAACGGTTGAAATGCCGGTGCTATTCTATCTTGATCCGGAAATTGATAGCGATATTAACACACAGGAAGTTCCTGAAATAACCTTGTCCTACACGTTTTTTGCTGTAGAAAATTGAAAGTTGATCATATAATTGATCTGTGAACACCGAAGGGGGAAAACATGAGTGCAGAACAGAAGCATCCATATCATCTGGTAGAGCCAAGCCCATGGCCAGCATTAGGATCAATGGCCGCGTTAACAATGGCTATTGGTGGCGTTTTATTTATGCATGAACATGATTACGGCATCTATTTGATGATGATCGGTCTGGCGCTGGTTCTGGCTACCATGTTTTACTGGTGGCGTGATGTCGTCCGCGAAGCTGAATATCAAGGTCACCACACGCCAATAGTTCAAATTGGCATGCGTTATGGCATGATGTTGTTTATCTCGTCTGAGGTTATGTTTTTCGTTGCCTTTTTCTGGGCATTTTTTGATCGGGCATTGTTTCCGGTTGGTGGTATCTGGCCACCCGAAGGTATTCATACCTTTGATCCGCTGGACTTGCCGCTGATCAACACCATGATTCTGTTGTTATCCGGTTGTACGGTAACGTGGTCGCATCATGCGTTGTTGCATGATAACCGCCGTGATTTCATGATCGGACTTGCGGTTACGGTTGGGCTTGGCGCATTATTCACGGCGCTTCAGGCGTATGAATATCATCATGCGCATTTTGCTTTCACTGATGGCATCTATCCATCTATCTTTTATATGGCGACCGGGTTTCACGGCCTTCATGTGATCATTGGAACCTTGTTCTTGCTGGTCTGTCTGTATCGTGGGGCAATGGGGCATTTCACCGCCAAGCAGCATTTCGGATTTGAAGCAGCCGCATGGTACTGGCATTTCGTTGATGTGGTCTGGCTGTTCCTGTTTGTTGCTGTCTATATCTGGGGCGGTTGATCGGGATGAAAAAAGAAAGCCCATCCGGGCCCGTAAGGCGTGCCTTACGCAATACTTGCCCGAATTGTGGTAAGGGGGCGTTGTTTACGTCGTGGCTTCGGATGGCGCCTATCTGTACGTCCTGCCAGTTTGATTTAAGTGAACTTGATGCTGGCGATGGGCCGGCATCATTTCTTGTTCTGATCTATGGCGCTATTGTTGTGCCGCTGGCTTTTTTGCTAGAAGCATTGTTCTCTCCGCCCTTATGGGTGCAAGCCGTTTTATGGGGAGTGATCATGTTGCTAGCCACAATCAAAAGCTTGCGGCCATTAAAAGCGCTCATGATTGGGTGGCAATTCCGGATACATGATCCGGATAAAAAATATTTTTAGAAAGGCATGAAAAGGATGGGATTTCGTCCAGCCTTATGGATGACCATTTGTTCGGTTATCGCTCTGGTTATATTAATCGCTCTTGGTAGCTGGCAGATGTACAGAATGCAGTGGAAAGCCGGTCTGATTGCCGAGTTTGAAACACGCGCACATGCCGCCCCGCAAGATGTTATTGATATTGATGTTGAAAATCCTGTCCGCTATCAGCGGGTTCAGGTTGCCGGCACATGGTTGCATCAGCATGAAGTGCAATTGATTGGCCGCACATTCGAAGGCACAGCCGGATATCATGTCATCACGCCGCTTATGTTGAATGATGGGCGTATGGTCATGATCAATCGGGGATGGGTATCACAGGATTATAGAATGCCCGATAGTCGCCCATTTACGCTGATCAGTGAGCCGGTGACATTCGAAGGCATTATCCGTCTGCAAGCCCAGAAGGGCTATTTTGTTCCAGAAAACAATCTGGAAAAAAATGACTGGTTCACGCTTTCTATCAGCGATATCGCCCGTTATAGATCGCTGGATGATACCCTGATCACCAGCTTTACGGTAGATGCTTTGCGTGGCGATGGGGCGCATAAATTGCCTATTGGTGCGGCGGTTGATATTGCGCTTCCGAATAATCATCTGCAATATGCGTTAACATGGTATGGGCTTGCGCTTGGTTTGATCGGGGTCTATTTCGCATGGCACAGATCAGCCGGCCGACTGGGACGAGTGAAAACATAACCAATGACATCCAGCATTCAGTATATCAGCACACGCGGCCAAGACGCACCGATCAGCTTTGCTGACGCTTTGCTGGCCGGATTAGCGCGTGATGGCGGGTTATATCTGCCGACTGTATGGCCACAATTTGCCGCCGGTGAGCTGGAATCGATGGCTGGCATGCCCTATGCAGAAATATCTGCCCGTATCATGGCAAAGTTTACCGGTGACGATATATCATTTGATGAATTGCTGGTTATGACGCGCAACGCCTATGCAACGTTTTCGGCCGAAGACGTCACGCCATTAACCCGCGTCAATGATCAGATTCATTTATGTGAGCTTTATCACGGCCCCACCATTGCGTTTAAAGATGTGGCTATGCAGGTGTTATCACGGCTATTTGATCATCAGCTGGAAAAACGCGGGACTAAAGCGGTTATTCTGGGCGCGACAAGCGGTGATACCGGTTCTGCGGCATTAGAAGCTTTCCGTGATCGCAACATGGTGGATATTTTTATTCTGTATCCGGATGGCCGCGTTTCACCTGTGCAGGAACAGCAAATGACCAGCGTCATTGCCAATGGCGCGTATGCGGTGGCAGTTGGTGGTGATTTTGACGATTGTCAGGCTATTGTAAAATCGCTTTTTGGTGATCTGGGTTTTCGGGATCAGGTGGGATTATCAGCGATTAATTCTATCAACTGGGCGCGGCTGATGCCGCAAATTGTCTATTATGTGACCTCTGCGCTGGCTTTGGGCGGGCTTGAACGTCCTTTAACTTTTGCGGTTCCAACAGGTAATTTTGGCAATATCTTTGCCGGTTATGCCGCGATGAAAATGGGGCTTCCGGTGAAACGGTTTATCTGTGCGTCAAACCGCAATGATATTCTGACACGGTTTTTTGACACTGGCACAATGGAACGGCGGATGGTTGAACCTAGTCTTAGCCCGTCTATGGATATTCAGGTATCCAGCAATTTTGAACGGCTGATGTTTGAACTGCTTGGCCGTGATGGTGATCAGACGCGTGATATTATGAACCGGTTTAATCAAACGGGTGAGTTTAGCCTGACCCGCGATATGATGAGCAACGATATCGACTTATTCACCGGCTTCCGCTGTGACGATGCGGCCACACTGGATGAAATTGGCCAGACATGGCGCAATGACGGCATCATGGTTGACCCGCATAGCGCGATTGGATTGGCGGCGGCACGGGCGGCGGCGGCAACATCCGATGATGATCATATCGTGGCGCTGGCCTGTGCGCATCCGGCAAAGTTTCCGGATGCTGTTGAAAAAGCAACGGGTATCCGGCCAGAATTACCGCCACATCTGGCTGATCTGATGGAACGCCCACATCAACGCATGACTATTGCGGCAACTTCTGATGCGGTGGCTGATCTGATCACTGAACATAAACGGTAAGTTTGAACACATTCATGACCGTATCCGCATCACTCACCAGCCAGCCACAATCCCGTCTTACCAAACGGGATAGCGGTCTTGTTGTGGCTAGCACGAATATGCCTCATGCCAATAGTCTGGCGATAGGGATATGGCTTTCAGTTGGCAGTCGGGATGAACGGCCAGCTGAACATGGCATTGCCCATATGCTGGAACATATGGCATTCAAAGGCACAGAAAGCCGTGATGCCGAAACTATTGCCCGACAGGTTGAGGATATAGGCGGATTTATAAACGCCCATACCAGCCGCGAAGAAACCGCATATTATATTCGTCTATTGCCGGAACATCTGGAATTTGCGCTGGATATGCTGGTTGATATCCTGACGCAATCGACCTTGCCGGATACAGAAATTGCACGCGAAAAAGGCGTTATCATACAGGAAATCGGACAGGCAAATGATACGCCCGATGATATCGTTTTTGATCAGTTTCAATCATTATGTTACCCCCAGCATCCGGTTGGCCGGCCGATTCTGGGAACAACAGAAAGCGTCAGCGGTTTTGGCCAGTCAGATTTATCAGGCTTCATGAACCGCTATTATGGTGCTGGTAACATGTTCCTGTCAGCGGCAGGGCGGGTTGATCATGATGATCTGATGAAACATGTTGATGCCATAGAACATTTTCTGATCAGAGCGGTGGATTTGCCCGAACGCCGCGCGCCACAATGGCCAGATCAAAAAGACAAGCGGCAGGATATCCTGATCAGAGAGCTGGAACAAACGCATCTGGTTTTTGGCTGGCCGGTTGCACCGACAAATGACCATGACCGGTGGGCATTGCGGGCGCTTTCCATTTTATATGGTGGCGGCATGTCCTCGCGGCTGTTTCAGGAAGTACGGGAAAAACGCGGGCTGTGTTATAGCGTCTTTTCGTTTGGCCAGATGATATCCGATTGCGGTGTTTTCGGGGTTTATGCCGGTACCGATGCCAAAGATGGAAATGAGCTGATTACTGTTGCTATGGATCAGCTGGCACATCTGGCGCAAAACACGACCGAAGATGAACTGGAACGTGCAAAAGCCCAGATGCGCTCAGCCGTTCTGATGGGGCGCGAAAGCGTCATGAATGTCTGTGAGATGATGCCGCGTGAATGGATACGTTATGGCGAGCTAAAAGACGCAAACAGTCAGCTGAATGCGATCAACGCCATTGACCGGCATCACATTGAACAGCTAAGCCGGAATATTCTGGCTGAATATCCAGTGCTGGCGGCCATTGGTGATAGCCGGGCTAACACATTGATGTCACCGGAACAGATGGATAAACTGATCCGATAGCTGGCGCATAACGGCCATTATTTTATAAAATATTCAAGCATGACCAATGCTGGCGGACATATGTTCGGTGGCAATCCCCAGTCGGGAATAGCAATCCTGCCACTGGTTGCGGCTTAAACAGCTAAACACCAGATCATGCGCGTATGGCATGGTGATCCAGCAATTATCCTTGATTTCTCTTTCCAGCTGGCCGGCTGACCATCCGGCATGCCCAAGCGCGATAATAAACTCACTAGGGCCCTGACCACCGGCAATTTCGGATATGATGCGAATATTAGCTGTCATGGCGGCAACGTGACCAATAGTGACAGTTTCCGGTATCATATGATCAGTGGAATGCAGAACAATGCCGCGCGATTTTTCAACCGGCCCCCCATAATGGATAGGTACGTCACCATTACATTTCGGCGTTCCTATATCTAGCTGGGTGGCCAGTTCATCCAGATCAAGATCATCAGTTTTCTGATTGATAATCAAACCCATAGCAGAATCGGCATCATGCTCACAGATCAATATGACGCTATTCGCAAAACGGGGATCATCCATTTGCGGGGATGCGATCAGTAATTGTCCGGTTAGAGCGTGTTTCATCATAATGGATAAATGCTAGCGACAAATCAGCCACTTGACCAGATGATTTATGTCAGTCATGTCTATAATCGAAGAATAACGGTTCTGGAAAACCCTAATGATGCGCGGCTTCAATAATCACATAGTCATTTTGACGTTCATATTCGCGCTTTTTAGCGGCGGGTTGGCGGCGCATGCGGCAACCGGCCCCTGGCAAGGCGGGGCTGAGGTGCAGTTGCGGCTTATATCAGCCAGTATTGATCACGATCTGGCTGGCAATGATTATCAGCTTGATGCCGCGCTTGAGGTGAAACTGGCAAAAGGCTGGAAGATTTACTGGCGTAGCCCCGGTGACGCTGGCCTGCCGCCTGAGCTGAACTTTACGGCTAGTCCGGCGGTGACTGGTCACCGGATGCTGTTTCCTGCGCCGGAACGGTTCAATCTGTTTGGGCTGGATACATTCGGTTATGGGGAACATGTTATTTTCCCGCTGGTTATTGATGTTGATCCGGATATGGCGGCCGGTCATCAGAAACTGATTCTGGTGGCGGATTTTAACGGTCTTGTTTGTGCAGATATCTGCATCCCGATAGAAGAAACGCTGACTATGGCGGTGGCATCGGGTGACGGGTATTCCCCATCTGATCATGCCTTTGCCATTGCGCAGGCGCGATCACAAGTTCCATCACAAGCCACGGGCAATGGATATCATATCAAAACGGCCAGCATTATTAATGATCAGCTTGAGGTGGTTATCGGTGATCCGGCGGGCATGGCATATACCATGCGCCGTGGCGATATTCTGATAGAAGCAGAGGCAGATGGTTATGGATTTGCCGCGCCTGTTTTTCGTGAGGGCAAAAGCCAGATAGCCATCACCGGCCTTGCCGCCGCGCCGCTTATCGGTGTTGATGCTGTTGTGACGGTTATTCATCCGGATTTTCTGATAGAACAACAGATCAGCATAGAAAAAGGTGCGGCCGGATCAATGTTGGCGGCGCTTTTCCCGATTCTGTTATTTGCTTTTCTGGGCGGGCTTATTCTTAACATCATGCCATGCGTCTTGCCGGTTTTGTCGCTGAAACTAACTAGCATACTCAAGCAAAGCGATGCCAGCCCGATACAGATCAGACGGTCTTTTCTGATGTCGGCCGCTGGCATTATTCTGTCATTTATGGTGCTGGGTGGCGGTTTGCTTTCCATGCGGTCGGCTGGTCTGGCCATTGGTTGGGGGATACAGTTCCAGAATCCGGTTTTTCTGGGTATCATGATGGTACTGATGGCTGGATTTGCGCTGATGATGATTGACCGGGTGATATTGCCGGTACCTGATTTTGCGCGCCGCTGGTCTGGTAAGCTAACGACTGGCACGGGCGGCTGGCATGATATGGCATCGGGTGCATTGGCAACGATACTGGCCACGCCGTGTTCGGCACCATTTGTGGGGACAGCCATTGCCTTTGCTTTTACGGCACCATCATTTGCCATGCTGATTATTTTTCTGGCCATGGGATTGGGTCTGGCGGCACCATGGCTGTGTGTGGCGATGTTCCCGCAACTGGCCGGATATCTGCCGCGGCCGGGTAAGTGGCTGATTTATGTGCGGCAGGCATTAGCGATTGGATTGCTGGCAACCGCGATATGGCTGGGGTTTGTTCTGGCAACCGTGATTACCGATGCGCCATCCAGCTATTCTGGTAACTGGCAAAAATGGCAACCGGGGCTTGCCGAACAATTTGCGCGTAATGGTGATATTGTTCTGGTTGATGTCACCGCGGATTGGTGTCTGACATGTAAGGCGAATAAGTTTCTTGTGCTGGATTTGAAGAAGGTACAGGACGTACTTGACGCCAAAGACGTGGTTCTGCTGAAAGCAGACTGGACAAAACCGGATGATGATATTCTTGACTATTTATCCAGCTTTGGCCGTTATGGTATTCCGTTTAATATTGTTTATGGGCCCGATGCTCTTGATGGCATTACCTTGCCGGAATTGCTGACCGAAGAATCCTTGCTTGTGGCCATTGAAACCGCAAATTTAAAGCCTAACTCAGAAAAACATCAATAAGGAGATCAAGAATGACAATTGCTGTTGGACAGTCTTTACCGGATGCCATGGTTCATATCAAACGCGATGGCAAAGTCGTTGAAACAAGCCTGGCCGAATGGGGACAGGATAAAACGGTTATTCTGATTGCGGTTCCGGGGGCATTTACCCCGACCTGTTCCGAAAAACATTTGCCCGGATATATTACCCATGCTGATGCGCTGAAAGCAAAAGGCATTGATGCGATTGGCTGTCTGTCGGTAAATGATATTTATGTCATGGCGGCATGGGGCAAACAAAGCGGTGCCGATGGCCGGGTTGATATGATCGCGGATGCTAATGGTCTGGCGGCGCATGCCATGGGGATTGATGTGGTTAGCACGCCGGTGCTGGGCAGCCAAAGGGCGGCACGGCTGGCATTGGTGGCAAAATCGGGCATCGTGACGCATATCTACAAAGAAGAACCAGCCGTTTATGAGGTTTCATCAGCAGAATATGTGCTGGAAAGATTATAGCGGCGAACGAATACGTTCTGCTTCTGCTCTGGCTAATTGATCACAGCGTTCATTCATGGGATGACCGGAATGGCCTTTTACCCATTCCCATGTGATATTAAATTGCTGGCTGAGTGTATCAAGTTCCTGCCATAAATCCTGATTGGCTACCGGTTTTTTATTTGCATTTTTCCAGCCATTCTTGCGCCAGCCATGTATCCATTTTGTGATCCCGTCACGAACATAGATGCTATCGGATACTAGCGTGATGGGGACTTGCCGGCTAACCGCTTCCAATGCGCGGATTGCGGCCATTAGCTCCATCCGGTTGTTGGTTGTATCCGCCGCACCGCCGGCCAGTTCTTTTTCCTTACCTTGCCAGACTAGTATAGCGCCCCAGCCGCCGGGTCCCGGATTGCCCAGACAGGCACCATCGGTATAGATATATAGCACCTTGTCATTGGCCTGATTATTCATTTGATCATTCATCTGGTCATGCATGTGAAACACCGATTTCGGCCGGATCATCCATGCTATGCAGGAACATAAGCCGATGCCAGTAATCATCAGGATTATGCGGTTTTACCTGTGCGTCTGCTGGCGTGTGAATCCAGTCATAAAGACGGGTGAGATAAAAACGCATGGCCGCGCCTCTAGCCAGTACTAGCATCGCTTTGCGCTCATCATCCTGTAATGACCGGTTTGATGTGTAGCCGGCGATCAGAGCGCTGGCTTTATCCGGATTAAACAGATGCGGTTGATCAAAGCACCACGCATTGATCATCACCGCCAGATCATAGGCCAGCATATCCTGACAGGCGAAATAGAAATCAATCACGCCGGTGATGGCCGTATGATCAAACAACACATTATCCGGAAACAGATCACCATGGATCACGCCTTCCGGTAAGCGATCTGGCCAGTTTTGTTCAATACCGGTAAGCCAGTTTTCAATTTGTGGCATCTGATCCGAATGTTCCGTATGTGCCACATCTGCCTTAATCTGGTCGGCTAATGGCCGCCATGCATGCTGTCCTAACGCATTTGGCCGCTGCATATCAAAATGCGCTCCCTTAAGATGCATATCGGCCAGCACGGCGCCTGCCGCATGGCAATGTGGCGGTTGCGGCGATGCGGTTGACGTTCCGTTCAGAAAGCTGACGATAGCCATGGATTTGCCCTGAATGTTTTGCAGAACATGGCCATCATTAGCTTTAACCGGGGTTGGGCAGGGATAGCCCTGTTCGGCCAGATGGGTTTTCAGATTAATAAAAAAAGGCAAATCCGCCGGATCAACCCGCTTTTCGTAAATGGTCAGGATAAAATGCCCCTGATCTGTTTCCAGTTTGTAATTTGTGTTTTCAACACCTTGCGTAATGCCGGTTAAGGCGCGGTGCTGGCCGATATCATATTGCAACAGCACGCGGTCAATCATCGCATCGGTGATGATGGTATAAACGGCCATGGAATTATGATCTCAATACAGATGGAATATTAAACGTTACTGTTTCCGTTGTGGATACATGGCGTTCAATGGTGACTTGATAGCGGTTGGCAATCGCGGCGATCACGTCTTCGACCAGTTCTTCGGGCGCGGATGCACCGGCGGTAATGCCAATGGTTGCCGCGTGATCAACAAGCGGCCATGTAATAGCGTCGGCATTGGCAATAAGCTTGGCTTGTTTCGCACCAAATCGCTCAGCGACCTCAACTAGCCGTTTTGAATTAGATGAGTTTTCAGCCCCGATAACCAGCACCAGATCAGACTGGCCAGCAATATCCTTAACAGCTTGTTGCCGGTTGGTGGTGGCATAACAGATATCTTCGCCGCGCGGCCCTTTAATAGATGGGAACCGTTCACGCAAGACAGCAATGATTTCAGCCGTGTCATCCACAGATAATGTCGTCTGGGTCGCATAGGCCAGCTGGCTGGTATCGGCTGGCATGATAGCTCTGGCATCGGCAACCGTTTCTATCAGCGTCATAGCGTCCGGTTTGACTTGCCCCATTGTGCCTTCGACTTCGGGGTGGCCAGCATGTCCGATCAGCAGAATATGCGCGCCATCCTGAAAATGCCGCGTGGCCTCAACATGGACTTTAGTAACCAGCGGACAGGTCGCATCAACCGCAATCATGTTGCGTCTAGCCGCTTCGTCCACAACTGCTTTGGCCACACCATGTGCTGAAAACACCACATGTTCACCATCAGGAATATCGTCCAGTTCCTTGACAAACACAGCCCCCATTGCCGCCAGACGATTGACCACATGTTTGTTATGAACAATTTCATGCCGGACATAAACAGGAGTGCCAAATTTTTTCAGCGATTCTTCAACAATACGAACCGCCCGATCAACACCGGCGCAAAATCCTCTGGGTTCGGCAAGGATGATGGTTTTCATGTTATCATTTGTAAAATGCTCAGTCATGATTATGTTCTGCTTGAAGTTTTGAATTTGGTCAACTTGAAACACAGCGATAAACGCGTATAGTGCATATAACAGTGCAATAAAGGGCAAACAGAATGCGATCATACTCACAAACAAAACAAATATTCAGCCGGATGACAAAACCGCTACTTGCGGCCGGAATAATGGCCGGATTAATAGGATGTAGCGCATTTGAGCCGGAATATGGACAATGCCCGCCAATTAGTGCCGCCAAAGGCGCAGAAGAAAGCTATATAATTGGCTCAAAGCTGGGGCAATTGGTCAAGCTTCGTTTTAACGGGATTGCTGGCCAATGTGTGGCTCGTGATGGTTATACAGATACCCGGATATTCATGAGGCTGTTATTGCGCCGTGATATGACCACCGGTAGCAATATCGAACGCACGGAGTTTTATGTAACGGCCGCCATCATTGATGAAAATGATAGCGTTGTCAGCCGTGAGACATTTGCAGAAGAAGGAAATTTCAAGGATGGCATGGATATATCACAGCCAGATATAAAATACCGTGTGGATGTTCCCGATGGGCATAGAGTAGTGCTAGCAATAGGGCGCGCCGCCGAATAGCGGCATCCGGTGTCTTGCTGGCAATGACCAGCCAGATTAATAATCATATGATGTTTCGGGATTTATGCCCCCATAGGCAAGGGGGCATACCGTATCAATATATCAATTTAATTGATGGATTTGATGGATGCGATATCTGATTTGAGCAATTTATTGGATGCGGCTTTATCCATGTTATCAGAAATGATGCTAGCCGCCGCCGCTGTTGCCAGTTCAGCCGCACGATTGCGGATTTCTGCCATGGCTTCGGATTCCAGTGCCTTGATTTTGGATTCGGCCTGATCCTTGCGGCGTTTGATACTGGCTTCGGCGCTAACTTTAGCGTTTTCTTCTATTTGAAACGCGGCTTTTTCCGCATTAGAAATAATCGCAGCGGCTTGATCAGACGCTTCACGCTGAAGCCGCTGGTATTTTTGCAGTTCTACCTGTGCTTCTTCACGAAGTGCTTTGGCTTCATCCAGATTCTTGCGGATATCTTCTGTCCGCTTATCCAGCGCGGCGGAAATCGCTGATCCCGCTTTTTTCCAAACCAGAGCAACGAATACCCCAAAAGAAATCGCTACCCAAAGGCTTTCATCAATCATTGGTCCGCCAGGTCCTGCCGCCATGTCAGCGTCCTCCAGTTAATACCGTATTTATGCGATTGCTTTTTCGGCTTGCTTTACCTGCTTCTTGGCATCGGTTTTATTTACCTTGAGGCCGGTCAGCTGGCTAACAACATCAATCGCAGATGATGCCGCAATGTCGGAAACGTCTTTAAGTGCCGCTTGTCTGGCCGTGGCGATATCTGCTTCTGCAGATGCCATTTTCTTGGCCAGATTAGCATTGGCCGTTTCCATTTTACGATCCATTTTTTTCGTGATGCTTTCCGTAGCTTTGCGTGTGGTTTCACTCGCATCGTTACGGGCGCTTGCCAGCATAGCTTCAAAAGCCATGCGTGCTTGCTCAGCATCATCAGAAGCCTGTCTTGCGCGCCGCAAATCGTCTTCGATGCGGTTGTGGCGTTCTTCTAGTACTGATCCAATGCGTGGAACAACTAAACGCCACATGAGCAGATAGGCTAACAGAAAGCTCACTCCAAGCCAGAAGATCTGGGTCGGCCATGTAGAGAAATCCAGCTGGGGTAGACCGCCGCTTTCCTCACTTTTTTCTGATGCTGCCAAGGCAACACCTGAAAGCGCAACATGTGACACAGTCATGACAATGCTGCCGGCCAGCAGGCCGTTAAGGTAAGGTTTGAATTGACGCGGTTCCGTCTGACCTGATGGTTTCATGACGCGAATCCCTGATCTATGGCTTTAAGTGTCTGTCTTATGTTGTTTCTATTCGTATTAAAATACGAACAGAAGCAACAGGGCAACAACGAGAGCAAACAACGCAATCGCTTCGGTCAGGGCAAAGCCCAGAATTCCGATGCCAAACACGTCATTACGTGCGGATGGGTTGCGGGCAATCGAGTTGACCAGTGATGAGAAGATGTTACCAATACCAATACCAACGCCCAAAAGAGGGAGTACGGCGATACCGGCACCGATGAGTTTTGCTGCTTCAGCTTCCATGGATTTTTCCTTCCGTTACTGATTTAGAGTTAAGGTTAACAATCCGCCTTTCAACGGAATTCGTTTTCTGCATGTCTTAGTGAAGATGAATAGCATCATTAAGATACATGCAGGTCAGAATAGTGAACACATATGCCTGAAGCGCGGCGACCAGGACTTCCAGTCCGGTCAGGCCAACCAAGGCAAGAAATGGCAGAATAGCACCCGGTGCATAAACACCGCCAGCACCGCTGATCATGACGGCCAGGCCGGCAAATACTTTCAGCATGGTATGACCGGCCAGCATATTGGCAAATAGTCGGACAGACAGGCTAACCGGGCGAACAAAATATGACACGACTTCGATGATAATAAGAAACGGGATCAGAACCTTTGGCGCACCGGGCGGCACAAAGAAAGTCAGAAAATGAGTGCCATGCTTGAAAATGGCAATCAGCGTCACACCAATAAAAATGAATAATGCCAGAACAAATGTCACAACAATCTGGCTAGTGAATGTGTATGAATACGGAATAAGCCCCAGCATGTTCCCGAATAGCAGAAATACAAACAGGGTGAAGATAAACGGAAAATACGGCCGGCCTTCGCTACCGACGGTGCCGCTAACCATGTCTGAAATAAACTCATACATCATTTCGGCGGCGCCCTGCAAACGGCCGGGAACCATGTTGCGGCCGCGCATGGCAAAGGTGAGGAACAAGGTGCTGACAATTACCGCCAGCATCATGAATAAGGCAGAATTGGAAAATGAAACATCATATCCGAACAGCTCAAGCTGCATCAGGGACTTAATGGTAAATTGCTCAACCGGTGAGTGCATGTTCTTTCCTCATTATCCTGTCTTGTGGTGCTGTGATTTATACAGTCAGTTCTGGTTGTTATTATCCTGATCTGGTCTGTGTTGATCAAAGTACCCTAATTTTAACCCTTGGCCTGTTGCCATTCTCCAGATATTTACCATGCCAGCCATTGCGCCCAAGAAAAATAAGATAATCATAAACAGAGGCAATGTTCCAAGCCATTGATCAAGCATCCATCCGATAAAAGTTCCGACTGCTATGCCTGCAACCAGTTCAGTTGCTATGCGGCCGATTAATGCCATGGCATCAGCGGGCATTCGTGCTCTTGAATGGTGAGCTTGTTTTGGATTGGCGAGATGATGTTCAGCTTGACCAATACGTTTGTCCAGGCTGTCTGTGTTCTTATCATCATTAGCCACCGACCCCTTCTTGGGCTTGTTGGTGATGATAGCTATCCTTTCGCAGTATTCCGTTCCAATTAAATAAACTTAAACAGCATCTATTCATTAGGCGCAAGCCATATACAGATACTGTCTATTTGCGCTTGCAAAGTATGATTACAGCACCGTTATGTCAAGTGATCATAAAAGGAGATTTTAACCAATATCAGGCATATGCTGAGGCAAATAGTCCCAGCAAGCCAGAATCAGGCAGATTGTTTGTATTTTTCAGCTGTTTGCAGATCAACAGACACAACCTGACTAATGCCTTTCTGTTGCATAGTCACCCCAAATAGCCGATCCATTTGTGCCATTGTCAGGCGATGATGGGTAACAACAATAAATCTGGTGTCGGTTTCTGCTGATATTTCATTAATCATGGCACAGAATCGGCTCACATTACGGTCATCAAGCGGGGCATCGACCTCATCCAGAATACAGACAGGTGCCGGATTGGTCAGAAAGACAGCAAAAATCAGCGCTAAAGCGGTCAATGCCTGCTCGCCCCCGGACAATAAAGACAGGGATTGCAGCTTTTTGCCCGGCGGGCTGGCCATAATATCCAGTCCGGCTTCTAGGGGGTCTTCGCCCTCGGTTAGCACCAGTTCAGCGGTGCCGCCGTTAAATAGCCGTTTGAACAGATCACCAAAATGTCTGTTTACATCAGCAAAGCTCTTGAGCAGACGTTCTCTGCCTTCGCGGTTAAGCTGATTGATTGCATCGCGCAAGGTTGCAATCGCTTTAACCAGATCATCGCGTTCAGTGGTCAGCTCAATCATGCGTTCTTCGACTTCTGCCATTTCCAGATCAGCGCGCAAATTAACAGGACCAATGTTGTCACGTTCGCGCAATAGCCGTTCCAGCCGGCCTTCCAGCATATTGATCTGGCTGTGGTCGGGGATCGTATCGGGATCAGTGTTTCCGGTGATATCAGCAAGCTGATCTGGTGTGGTATCCAGTTTTTCCCTGATGCGGTTGACGGTGTCTTCAATGGCTTTCTGGACAACGGCCAGCTCACCTTCTTTTCTGATCATCGTCTCACGCGCTTGTGCTAGTCCGGCTTCGCTCGTGCGGTGATTTGCGCCAGCGGTATTCTGTGCGGTTTCTGCGCTGGCCAGCTGATCACCGGCTTGCTGTACCTGTTCGGTGGATGCGGCAATAGCTTCTGCCAGCGCGTCACGTTTTTCCACCAGCAAGCCGGGTTGTTCTTTCATTTTTTCCAGCTCTTGGGTGACATGATCCTGCCGCTGTATCAATTCGGCCAGACGGCTGAACGTGCCGTCATATCGCTGTGTCCAGCTGTCCAGATTGCGGGTGATATCGCGTAATTTCTGCTGGCGTTGTTCG
>JABIWM010000066.1 GCA_018701255.1 Alphaproteobacteria bacterium
TAACCAATTGTGATTTGCCACAGACATAAAAAATTATAAATTACATAATAGTAAAGGAATAATGTCTGTGCTTGACCGCCAAAACACCATAAATACATCTTCTACCAGAAGCGGCATAGGGCTGCATTCCGCGCGGCTGGTTGTTATTACCATCCGGCCGGCACCGGTTGATACCGGCATTGTTTTTTACCGGTCTGATCTGACCGGAATTGAGACCGCTATCCCGGCACATATTAATAATGTTAGTGATGTATCGCTGAATACCAGCATCTGCAATAGTGACGGCGCGGAAATAGGAACCATTGAACATTTAATGGCGGCCTTTGCCGGTATGGGAATTGATAACGCCTATGTGGATGTATCGGGCCCTGAATTGCCTGCTTTTGACGGAAGCTCTGATCGCTACTGCCAGATGATCACCGAAGCAGGCATCAAAGAACAATCCGAGCCGCGCCGTTATATCAAGGTACTTAAGCCAGTATCCGTTCAATTTCATCAGGCTGTATCCACCCTCACCCCTTCGTCTGCTCTGCATATTTCAACCAAAATAGATTTTAGTGACCCTTTTATCGGGGCATCACAATATTTTTATGTTCATGATGAAAATAGCTTTGTTAATGAGTTATCGGCCGCCCGGACATTCTGTCTTTATAAGGACGTGTCACAAATGCGTGCCGCCGGTTACGCCATTGGCGGCTCTCTCGATAATGCCATTGTCGTCAAGGATGGCCAGATGCTGAACGAAACACCGCTACGTTACACAGATGAGTTTGTTCGCCATAAAACGCTGGATTGTCTGGGTGATATGCGTCTGGCAGGGCTAGGGATTATCGGTCATATGACCACTTCGCGGCCGGGGCACCGGATCAATTCCGAATTGCTGAAAGCATTGTTCAGTGATGACAGTAACTATATGATTGTTACAAGCGATGAATTAAGCGATGCCGAAGAAAAAGTCGCCTGAACAGACTTTTTTCCGGGGAATAGCAATGAATGAACTTTAATTGCTTTGAGCATCAGCGTAATATATATTCAGATAATTAATGAATGGAGACAGGGTTTGCATCATCAACCGGTGAAATGGGTTACGCTTTTCTGCATGGCTGGTCTGGCCATGCTGACCGCTTGTTCTAGCGGCGACGATGAGCTTGTGCAAATCGAACGCCCAGTGGAAGAAATATATAACGAAGCCCTTGATCTGGCGCTTTCTGGTGATGTGGTAAATGCCGCGCCACTATTTGACGAAGTCGAAAGACAGCATCCCTATTCGGAATGGTCTGCTAAAGCGCAATTAATGGCGGCATGGGCATTATATGAAAGCAACGATTATCCAGCGGCGATTGCGGCATTGAACCGGTTTATTGAACTTAACCCTGCCCATCCGGATATTGATTATGCGTATTTTCTGCGTGGCCAATCCTATTATGAACAGATTGTTGATGTTGAACGTGATGCCAGCATGACTCTTTCTGCCAAAGAAGCGTTTGAATCTCTGATCCGGCGTTTCCCGAACAGCGTCTATGCCCGTGATGCCCAGCTCAAGGTTGATCTGACGCTTAGCCATCTGGCTGGTAAGGAAATGGCGGTTGGGCGGTTCTATCTCAAAACCGGACATTATGACGCTGCCCTGCGCCGCTTTGATAAGGTGATTACCACTTATGAACGATCTAATCAGGTGCCAGAAGCGCTCTATCGCATGGTCGAGAGCTATCTGGCATTAGGCATTGATAATGAGGCTGAACGTTCAGCCGCCGTGTTGCAATATAACTTTCCTGATTCGATATGGACAGAACGCATGGCATTGCTGATAGAAGACCCGACACGGGATTATGATCCATCTATGTTTCAATCCCTTCTTGGTCGGGCAACTGCTTGGTTTTAATACATGCTGACTTTACTGGCTGTTCGTAATGTCGTTTTGATCAAGACGCTTGATCTGGAATTTCAATCAGGCTTAACCGTTCTGACTGGCGAAACTGGCGCGGGCAAATCCATTCTTCTTGATGCTCTTGGTCTGGCGCTTGGCAGTCGTGCCAATTTCGGATTAATTGGTGCAGAAGCCCCAACAGCCGAAGTCACCGCCATATTCACCCCCGATCAACAGCATCCCATCTGGTCAATTCTGGATGATAATGGCATTGATAGCGATGGTGAGATTATTATGCGCCGCCGGTTGCGTGATGGAAAATCCACGGCATTGATCAATGATACACCGGTTAGTCTGGGAATTATGCGGCAGGTTGGTGATTTGCTGATTGAAATCCAAGGCCAATTCGAAGGTCGGGGGCTACTGGATCAGGCCACGCACCGGCAATTGCTTGACCAGTTTGCCCATCATGATCATCTGCTTGCTGATTGCGCGAAACATTGGGATAGCTGGATATCCGCCCAAAAGACATTCCATGCCGCCGCCGCTAGCCGCAAAGAAACCGAAGAAAACGCCGAATGGCTAAAGCAATCGGTGGCTGAACTGGATCAGCTAACCCCGGAAGCAAACGAAGAAACACGGCTGATGGAAGAACGCGATATGCTTTCCAATATCACCCGAATTGCTGAGGCGTTGAACACCGCAGACGGATTAATTGATGGCGAAAATGGCGCCATAAACCAGATCGCCCAAGCAAGCCGCGCCATCACCCGTATCACCGATGTTTCCGGAACGCTAACCGCTGATCTGGAACAGGCATTGCAACGCGCGGAAGCCGAGCTAAGCGAGGTGGAACACGCGCTTTCAGCAACGCAAGCCAATCTGGAAGGTGATCCAAACCGCATTGTTCTGGTCGATGACCGGCTACATGCATTGCGCCAGCTTGCCCGCAAACACGGAGTAGAAGCAGACCATCTGCATCAAACCCATGATCACCTGCATCAGCAATTAGCCGAACTGGAAGACACCGCCGGCGATATAACAAAACTGGCCTCAGCCATGGCAGAAGCAGAAGCAGATTACCATCAATCGCGGGCGGCATTAAGCCAGTCCAGACAGGATGCGGCAAGTAAACTGGATGCGCTGATCATGGCGGAATTACCGCCGCTTAAACTGGAACAGGCACA
>JABIWM010000067.1 GCA_018701255.1 Alphaproteobacteria bacterium
CAGCATATCAGCACATGTCAATCTGGATGGCACAGGCAAGGTTGAAGTTTCAACAGGTTTAGGTTTTTTTGATCATATGATTGAACAGTTAGGCCGCCATAGTCTGATTGATATCACCCTCAATTGTCAGGGTGATTTGCACATTGATGCCCATCATACGGTTGAGGATTGCGGCTGGGCGCTGGGCGATGCGTTTAACCGCGCGCTTGGTGATCGCCGGGGGATTACGCGATATGGGCTGTCGTTTCTGCCTATGGACGAAGCGTTGACCAGAATAGCCATTGATATTTCTGGCCGGCCATATCTGATCTGGAATGTCACCCTGCCCTCACCGCGCCTTGGCGATATGGATACCGAAGTATTCGAAGAATTTTTTCGCGCCTTTAGTCAGTCAGCAGGCATAACTCTGCATGTTGAAACCTGTTATGGCAGTAACACCCATCATATCATTGAAAGCAGCTTCAAGGCATTGGCACAGGCATGTAAAATGGCCATTGCGATAGACCCGCGTCAGGCTGATCGTATTCCGTCGACCAAGGGAGTGCTGTAAAAGCAGTTGCCAATGAAACTGGTTATTGTTGATTATGGTTCAGGCAATTTACGTTCAGTTGAAAATGCTCTGAAAACAGCTGCGCATGATGCCGGTTTGCCGCATCAGGTCATGGTATCTTCATCGCCGGATGTTGTGGCATCTGCGGATTATCTGGTTCTGCCGGGGGTTGGTGCTTTTGCTGATTGTAAAAAAAATCTGGCTAATATAAATGGAATGATCGATGCGATAACCGATGTTGCAATTGCGCAAAACCGTCCGTTTCTGGGAATTTGTGTTGGCATGCAGCTATTGGCAGAATATGGCGAAGAAGGCGGCGTGACGACTACCGGTCTGGGCTGGATGTCTGGCGGTATCACGCGGATGACACCGATGATGGATAATCGCCCGTTAAAAGTGCCGCATATGGGCTGGAACCGTTTAACCATATCAGCGGCTTTTGCTGATGATAACTTGTTTGATGGATGTGATGATAACAGCCGTGTTTATTTTCTTCATGGCTATCATCTGACCGGCGGTGATGATAAACAGATCGCCGCACGAACAGATTATGGTGGACATATTGTTGCCGCAGTAAAAAGGGATAATGTTACCGGGCTTCAATTTCACCCTGAGAAAAGCCAGAAAATAGGTCAGCGTATTTTGTCGAACTGGCTTTCTTACGCCCCCTAAACCATACCCCCTAAACCATAAAGGGAGCCACTTATCATGATGGCACAAGATAACAGAAAACCAATCACCGCTGTGGAAACAGTTAAAAACCTAACCGCGGCAGATGTGATCGAATTATGTGATGCCGCGATTGAAACGATTGAAAGCGGTGGTGGCTTTGGCTGGTTAACGCCGCCGCCACGAAACATGCTCGAAGATTACTGGAAAGGTGTCATGCTTATTCCGGAAAGAGAGCTTGTTATTGGCCGGATCGATGGCGTTGTTGGTGCCAGTTGTCAAATTCTGCGCCCACCGCGTAATAATGAGGCACAAAAGCTAACCTGCACACTCACCACCTTTTTTGTGGCACCATGGGCGCGTGGGCAAGGCTTGGCACCACTTATGCTGGACGAAGCCGAAGCGTTTTCCCGTTCCGAAGGATTTAAGGTCATTAATCTGGATGTTCGTGCTACCCAGCAACGCGCTATTCAGCGTTACGAAGCCGCAGGATATATCCGTTTTGGTGAGCATCCGAAATATGCCTATATCAATGATGAATACGCGACAGGGTATTATTACTATAAAGACATTCAGGAAAAATCCGAACGCACCGCTAAGCATCCCGAAAAAGGATAAACCCATTCATGATTATCTATCCTGCCATTGATCTCAAAGACGGCCAATGTGTGCGGTTGCGGCATGGCGATTTTGATCAGTTAACCGTTTATAATAGCAACCCCGGTGATCAGGCTGATCAATTTGCCAAAGCTGGCACGAAATGGATTCATTGCGTTGATCTGGATGGCGCGGTGGCGGGAAAACCGGTCAATACCGATGCCGTAAAATCTATCCTCGCATCCGGCATGAAGCTGCAACTTGGTGGCGGTATCAGAGACATGAATATGATATCGCAATGGCTGGAACAAGGGGTTGAACGCGTTATTCTGGGCACAATTGCGTTGAAAAATCCGGCATTAGTCATAGAAGCCGCGAAAGCATTTCCCGGCCAGATTGCGGTTGGCGCAGATGCCAAGGATGGCATGATTGCCGCCGAAGGCTGGCTGGAAACATCGCATATCCCTGTTCTTGATCTGGTGCGCCGGTTCGAAGATTGTGGCGTTGCGGCTGTTATTTTCACAGATATCAGCCGTGATGGTGCGCTTGAGGGGGTCAATGACGAAGCCACATTAGCGCTGGCCGATGCGGTATCTATTCCGGTCATTGCTTCGGGCGGGGTGGCGGATATTACAGACATTAAACGTCTGTCGGGAACATCTGTTCATGGGGTGATTATTGGCCGTGCGATTTATGATGGGCGGCTTCGGCTCGAAGATGCCATTACTTACCAAACAGGTGTCTGATGCTTGCAATTCGTGTGATCCCCTGTCTTGATGTCCACGAAGGCCGTGTGGTTAAAGGCATTAATTTTGTTGATCTGGTTGATGCCGGTGATCCGGTGGAACAGGCTAAAATATATAATGATGCCGGTGCTGATGAGCTGTGCTTTCTGGATATCTCAGCCAGTATTGAGGGCAGAAAGGCGATGGCAAACGTCATTAGCCAGACAGCAGATCATTGTTTTATGCCGGTAACGGTTGGCGGCGGCGTTAGCGAAGTTGCTGATTTCCGGCGCTTGCTTCTGGCTGGCGCTGATAAAGTTTCTGTCAATTCATCTGCGGTAAAACATCCGGAATTATTATCAGAAGCTGCGTCCCGTTTTGGTAGCCAATGTGTCGTTCTGGCCATAGATGCGCGGCGGCATGCCGATGGCTGGTTTGAGGTTTATACCCATGGCGGCCGAACACCGACCGGAATGGATGCCATTACATGGGCAGAAAAAGCTTGCGCGATGGGAGCAGGTGAAATTCTGCTGACATCAATGGATGCAGACGGCACAAAAGACGGCTATGATATTCCATTGACACAGGCGGTCAGTGACGCCGTATCTGTTCCGGTTATTGCATCAGGCGGTGCCGGTAACGCAGATCATATGGTGGCGGCGGTCAATAAAGGCCATGCCTCAGCGGTATTAGCAGCATCCATATTTCATTTTGGCTTGCTGGATATGAATACCGTCAAACGCCATATGGCAGATCATGGGCTGGATGTCCGCATACCGTAACCCGCCTGATAAACCTGCATGATAAACCCACATGACAATAGGAGTAAAACAATGAGCACCCCGATCCTGCAAGAGCTTTATGATATTATCCTATCGCGCCGTGGCGAAGACCCGAAAAAATCATGGACAGCTCGATTACTACTAGAAGCCCCTAGCCTGCCTGCCCGTAAACTTGGCGAAGAAACAACAGAAGCCATTATTGCGGCCATGGCTGGTAATCGGGATGAACTTATTGGTGAAGCCGCTGATGTGGTTTATCATTTGCTGGTGGTATTGGCCGCCGCTGATATCACGCTTGATGAATTATGGGATGAGCTATCCCGCCGCCGCCAGCAATCCGGCATTGAAGAAAAAGCTAGCCGTAGCTAACAGACGGCAAAATCAATTTAAGGGAGAATAGTCATGAGTTATGATCCGGATAATATTTTTGCACAGATTCTGGATGGCCGCCTGCCTTCTGCACCGATTGACCAGGATGATCATACTATCAGCTTTGCCGATATTAATCCGCAAGCCCCACAACATCACTTGGTTATTCCGCGTGGGGCGTATAAAGACCTCACCGATTTTGCTGATCAGGCCAGTGATGCGGAACTGGCAAATTGGGTGCGGGCATTGGCACGCGTTGCCAGAACAACAGGGATTGCCGATGATGGTTATCGTGTGATTGTTAATGTTGGGACAAATGGCGGTCAGGAAGTTCCGCATCTGCATGGTCATGTGTTGGGTGGCGCGCCACTTGGTGCCATGTTGTCGCGAAAAACGTGATCTGATCTTCTGCTGATCTGCTACTGATCTTTTGAGGTTTATGACGGTGCATTTGCTGTGTGCTTGTATTGCGTTGGTATTTATGCAACCTTACAATCTAAACAAGAATAATACATCGTAAGATAAATTTATGCAGGCATCCATACAAACCCTAGCCTTTCGCGGCCTTGAACCTGTTCCGGTTCATGTGCAGGTACATCTGTCGAACGGCCTGCCGAATATAGCGATTGTCGGGCTGGCTGATAAAGCAGTGAGTGAATCCAAAGAAAGAGTCCGCGCCGCTTTATCTTCGCTGGGGTTATCGTTACCGCCAAAACGGATCGCGGTTAATCTGGCACCGGCTGATCTGATCAAAGAAGGATCACATTTTGATCTGCCTATTGCACTGGGATTGCTGGTTGCTATGGGTGCTGTCCCATCTGATAGTGTTGACGGAATGATTGTCATGGGTGAGCTGGCGTTGGATGGAACCATTACCGGTGTTAATGGTGTTCTGTCGGCGGCTATTGGTGCGGTGGCTAAACAGATGGGGTTGATCTGCCCTGCGGTAAATGGCCCCGAAGCGGCATGGGGCGGTGAAATGAACATTATTGCCGCGCCAAGCCTAATGACCCTGATTAATCATTTGCGTGGTGAGCAAGTGCTTTCTGATCCCGAAGGCAAGGTAGCCGAAACACAATTATCCTTTCCGGATATGTCTGATCTGGTTGGACAGGATATGGCAAAACGCGCCATGGAAATAACAGCGGTTGGCGGTCATAATCTGTTGATGATGGGGCCACCCGGTTCAGGTAAATCCATGTTGGCCTCACGTTTGGCTGGTATCTTGCCGCCGATGCTGGCCAGAGAATCACTGGATGTTACCATGATCCATTCTATCGCCGGATATCTGGATAAAGGCGGGTTGATTGTGTCCCGCCCATATCGTGATCCCCATCATTCATCGTCAGTCGCGGCGCTTGTTGGCGGTGGCGTTCGGGCTAAACCGGGCGAGGTAAGTCTTGCCCATGGTGGTGTGCTGTTTCTTGATGAACTGGCTGAATGGCCAGCCCATCAGCTGGACGCATTACGGCAGACGATTGAAACAGGCAAAGCGGTGGTAAGCCGGGCAAATCATCATGTGACATATCCGGCACGGTTTCAGCTCATTGCCGCTATGAATCCATGCCGATGCGGATATCTGGGTGATCCGTCGCGTGCCTGTGCAAAAGCCCCACGTTGCGGCCGTGATTATATGGCTAAGATATCAGGCCCATTGCTTGACCGGTTTGATATGCTGATCGAAGTATCCGAAGTCCCGATTTCTGCTTTATCAGATCACCGTTCTGGTGAGCCCAGTCAGGATATCGCACGGCGTGTTCAGGATGCCCGCATGCGGAGCTTTCAACGGGATGAACAATCAGACGGAATAATCAACGCGCAACTTGACGGCGCTCAACTTGATACTGTCATGAAGATGAGCGCAGATGATAAATCATTTCTTACGAATAGTGCGGAAACATTACGGTTATCGGCGCGGGGATATCACCGTGTTATGCGGGTAGCGCGAAGTGTTGCTGATCTGGATGGAAGCGATGTGGTGGCACGGTCGCATATTGCCGAAGCGATGCATTACCGGTCATTGCCGCCATTATCATGATAGCGTTATAATTTTGATGTAATGCTATCCCAGATATTAACAGCCAGATCAATGCCGCTTAATGTTTTAATCTCACGCAGGCCAGTTGGTGATGTCACATTGATTTCGGTCAAATAGCCGCCGATAACGTCAATGCCACAAAACAGCAGGTCTTTTTCTTTTAAAAATGATCCGATGGCATCTGCAATGCGTAAATCCTTATCATCCAGATCAGATCGTTCGGCTTTGCCGCCAACATGCAGATTGGATCGCGCTTCACCTTTGGCTGGGACACGATTTACCGCTCCGGCGGCAACACCGTCAATCATAATCACACGCTTATCACCTTGCGAAACAGCTGGCAGATATTGCTGTATCATTAACGGTGAGCGATCTATCAGCAACATGGTTTCAATCAAACTGGATAGATTGGTATCTTCGGGTTTCAGATGAAAAATACCGCTTCCGCCATTGCCATAAAGCGGCTTAACAATGATATTTTCATATTCTGCACGAAACGCTTTGATTTCTGACATATCACTAGTGATTAATGTTGGTGGCATAAGCTCATGAAACTGTGTCGCGACCAGTTTTTCCGGTGCATTTCGAACCGATGCCGGATGATTAACCACCAGCACTTTATCCATAACAGTCTCAAGCAAATAGGTAGCGGTGATGTAATGCATGTCAAATGGCGGGTCTTGCCGCATCAGAATGACATCCAGCTCTGTCAGATCAATGCGCGCTTCGGATAAAACATGGACATGATTATTGACATCGTCCTTAACCTGCACCCATTTGCCGGTAGCAGTAACACCAGCACCGGGAATGTAAGCCATATTATCCGGATGATAGATAAAAATCTCATAGCCTCTGGCGGCGGCTTCCAGTGCTAGCGCGAAACTGCTATCACCACGAATATCGATAGTTTCGATATCATCCATCTGCAAGGCGATTTTAAGCATGATTTAATGACCTGATATTTTGAAAATATGTAAATATGGTATTTACCACCGGATGCTATTCGCGCTCATCATCGTTAATGCGAATATAATTGATCACTGTTGTTCCAAAACGAAGCTCTTGCGCATGGCCAACAACCAGATTCATTTCATCTTCGGAACCGGCAATACCGCTCAAATAGACAACACCATTAACCACATCAATGCTAAAGTTTAATGAAGATATATCCGGGTTTGTGATCAGCTTACCGCGAAGCTGTGCTTCACTAGCCAGGTCTTTGGCTCTGTCTTTGATTGATGCGTTATTATTTATGTCAATTTCGTTAATCACTTCTATCACGCCATTAATCTGCCAGGCCAGCTGTACGGCTTTGACGGCATTTTCCGGTTCTTCGACATCACCGGTTAGCAAGACAGACCCGCGATTTACGTCAACTTTGATATTTGAATACAGATTTACATGTTCTTGGAGATAGGATTCTGAAATTTTTGTTTTGATAATGCCATCATTAAAACTGGTGCCCAGACCTTTTTCGGTTGTTCCCGCTGCAACAGCTGCCGCACCAACACCGGCAACAACCCCCACACATCCTGATAACCCTAATGACAGGATTCCGATCAGACAAAGACTGGCCAGACGGTAATGCAGAGATTGTGAGGTTGGGTTCATCATCATATCCTTTTCAAACCTAATTAAATATCTATACACTGATCAGATGCTTTGCGGCAATATGTTATCACATTTTAAACATGGCATCATATCGTGTCAAAAAAATGGTCTTCAATAAAACGGATACGGCCATATGGGCGGACAAGCGCCACAACAAACCGCATTTCATACAGATTCATGGCTGGATGTTCGGATAGAAAATAATTTGCGGTATCATAAATCCGCCGTCTTTGCCGCGATGCCGGTAATATCTGTTCCAGGGCATCATCATCGGTTTGGCTGGTATACTTAACCTCAACAAATAGCAGCCGTTGGGGTTTCTGCATGATCAGATCAATTTCACCATAAGCGCTACGGTACCGTGATTGCAGCATACGCCAGCCTTTACACCGCAACCGGAAAGCCACCAGATGTTCGGCCATACGCCCCTGCTTTTCAGCAGTCTGGCGTTGTTTTCTGGTCATGATGATGTTTGATCCAGCGATAGCATCAGATCATAAATGCGGGTTTTCCCGATACCGGTGGACTGGCAAACGGCTCTGACGGCATCACGGCGGCTCAACTCCTGATCCAGTGCCTGTTTCAGCATGTTGATAATATCCTGATCAGACCATGTGTTTTCATCACCTGCTGGCGGGGCAAACATCAGCACAATTTCGCCTTTCGGGGCGCCATTTACGGCAAAATGCTCTGCCAGATTCTGCGCTTCATCAAGCCAGCTTTCTTCATATGTTTTTGTCAGCTCTCTGGCAACAGCGCATAGCCGGTTGGGGGCAATGGCGGCAATATCGGCCAGGGTTTCAGATAATCGTTTTGCGGATTCATAACAAATCATGGTGGCATCAATTGCCATCAGCTTTGATAATGTTTTTTGTCTTTTGCTTGCGGTATTAGGAAGAAAACCGGCAAAATGGAACCGATCCGTTGGCAAGCCTGATATCACTAATGCCGCCAGAACCGCCGATGGCCCCGGAATACTTGTCACCGGAATATCGCGATCACGGCACGCTTTCACC
Organism: Alphaproteobacteria bacterium; assembly: GCA_018701255.1. Taxonomy (GTDB): domain Bacteria; phylum Pseudomonadota; class Alphaproteobacteria; order Puniceispirillales; family UBA1172; genus UBA12202. The sequence goes on from JABIWM010000067.1 coordinate 8,358, forward strand.
AGCCTGTACCCCGGATCAGATATCAGCGGCGTTCCGGCATCACTGACCAGCGTGATGGCTTTGCCTTCTGCTAATGCTTTTAGCAAACCTTCTCTGGCTTTAGCAGATGTGTGATCATGATATGATACCAGCTGGCCATATGGTATCCCCAGCCGGCTTAGCATCAACCCTGTATGTCGGGTATCTTCACATGCAATCAGATCAGCTGATTTAAAAGACGCGATAGCACGCGGCGATAAATCATCCAGATTACCAATAGGTGTTGCCGTGATGGTTAATCCCGGAACAGACATGTGTCTTTCCCCCTGACACTTTACGAAGTATGGAAATCATAATAGACTGATCATTCCACGAAGGATACCTGATTTGAAATCAATTTTGTTTCATTCTTTTTGAGATATATCATGCCGTTAATGCCAGCATCTGTTCCATTTCGTTTTCGTTCTATCGCGCAATATTTTTGTTTGTGTGGCGCGCTGGCGGTGCTGTCTGCGTGTGAGCCTGAAACATCTGCGCCAACAGTAACAGCTCCGCCGCCGATAGATACGGCGGCAGAAGTAGCTGAGGTCATAGTGGTTGATAATGATCAGCAACAGGAAAGTAAAATTGACCCGTCTGTCAGCTATCTAAGTCAGCAATCTGATCCTCTGGCAATAGAACCTAATCTGGACATTCTGGATCAGGATAGTTTTATTGATGGGGCAGAGGCCGGAAATTCGTTTAACAGTCTTCAACCCAGAACCCCGGAAGCCCAGGATGAAATCGATAGCGCCATTGACTGGATATTTAACGGTCAGGTGAGCGCATCGCAGCAACCCACCGGAACCAGTGATAACAGCTCTAATCCCTTATCAAGTCAGGATCAGCCTGATGACGATGTGCCATTAACCGGAAATGCCATTACCGATTTGATTGATGATGGTTTTGATTATGATAGCCTCGAAGACGTGTTTGCCATTATCAGTAAACCAGAAATAGAAAACATCATTACCCCGCCGCCGTCCCGGTTCCCCCCGAAAAAGGATATGTTGACGCGCGCGGCTATTTTGCTTCCTTTAAGCGGAGCTTATCAATCCGTGGGGATTGAGCTTCGTAAAGCGGTTGATATGGCGGTGATATCGCTTGCCCCCCCACAATTTGAAGTGATTTATATTGATACAGCCAAAGCACCGGCAGAAGCCGCATATGCCGCTATTGCCGCTGATGCGGATGTCATTATAGGCCCCGTGTTTTCCAGTCATACAGCGGAAATTGCGCCTATCGCCATAGAAAACGGTATTCCGGTTCTGTCTTTTTCAAACAACAGTACCATCACTAATCCGGGTGTCTGGATCATGGGTCAGCAACCTGAACATGAAATGGAAGCCGTGCTTAGTTATGCGATGGCCTCACTTGCGGCAATAGAAAATATTCCGCCTGAACAGGC